>JAESUL010000313.1 GCA_016763115.1 Phycisphaerales bacterium
ACTGACTCGATTTGTTCGTTCGGACGCAGCGATTCAATCGCCCGCCGCTCATCGCGCTCAAGGTCGGGAACATTGGGGCTCACCCGCGAGTAGCTCCGCACGATCGCAGGCACCAGGTCGTCCCACCCATTCTCAGCGCACCGCTGACAAAGGACACGGATCACCTCGGGTGATTTTTCGGTCGGCAGAAGCAACCTGGCCATCCGCTTGGAATCAGCCCCGCCCTCTTCGGAGGTGTCCGACATCAGCAGATCAAGAACTTCGAGCCGCAACTCGGGCGAGGTCGCACTCGACCAGGCAAGGTTCTTAAAAGCCTGGCGTGTCCGCTCACGAACACGCACCCCTGCCTCAACCTCTTCCCACGCTTTTTGCGCTGCACCGATCCGGTCGCGTTCGTGCAACTCGGGGTTGCGAAGATCAAGGAGCGGATTCCCCGTCCCCTGGTATTTCTTGCTCTGAAAACTCGAGCAACCCATCAGGGCAATGCCCAAGGCACCGAGCAAGAGCAGGGAAAGAACCGAACGCGAGAAACCGGGGGTTGTGCATTTCGTCATAACACCCAGTGTAGATCCGATCACCCCCGCATACCGAGCGCAACCGATGAAAAAGAGACCAGAGCGACCGGAATATCTCCAAGAACCGTTCGATTTACTTGAAGCCCTCACGCCCCATTCGTAGACTTCACCGAGACTATTTCTATGAGCAAATCGACCGTGCAACTTGAGCAACACAACCCGATGCCACCCGAAGCCAGTTTGCACGAACGGGTCGCATTTGTGATTGACCGTATCCGCCCCGCTGTTCAGGCCGACGGCGGCGACCTCGAACTGCTCGAAGTCACCAAATCGGGCATTGTCCGGATTAAAATGCACGGTGCGTGTGTCGGGTGCCCATCATCGGACATGACCCTCCGTATCGGCATCGAACGCAACCTCAAAGACCGAATCCCCGAAATCACGGGCGTAGAAGCGGTCGAATAGCCCCCGCCCGCTCAACAAACCGCCCAGATTCACACGCGCAAAGGTTGCTCTTACGGGTGGTTGTGAGATTTTCCTTGGCTATCACACCATCGCGCGGTATACTCCAAGCAGCTGACAGGACCAATGATGGTCGCCGCAGCAGGGAGCCAAGGATGCTGGTCATTACACGAAGAGAAGGCGAAGAAGTCGTCATCGGAGACCCGAAGAACCCCATCGGCGTTGTCCGAATCGCATCGGTCAAAGGCGAACGCGTCCGCGTCGCTTTCGACTTCCCCCGCGAGATCGAGATCCATCGGCGAGAAATCGCCGACCAGATCATCATCGAACTCGAAATGGACGAAGACCCCGTCATCGGCAAGATCAACCCCGCCTCCGCCCACTAATCTTTCCCTCTTTGCTCTTTGGTGGGGTCGGTTTTCAGCCGGCCATCTTCAAAAGCATCAATCAACTAAAAAACGCCCAGGCAACCGCTTGGGCGTTTTCAATATCAGAGTTTGCTCAACTCACTCCGGCGTGCCCGAGCTCATGTCGTACACCCAGCCGCCGATCGCACGATCAATTATCTGGATATCGCCATCCTTGAAGAACAGCCCGATCTCCTTGGCCGCGGCCTCGGGTGAATCCGAACCATGAATCAGATTGAACGAGTTCGATGAGCCGTAATCGCCACGGATCGTCCCGGCATCGGCGTTGGAACCAAAGGTCGCGCCCATCATCTTGCGGCAGATAGCAATCGCCCCCACACCCTGAATCGCCAGCACGCACACGGGCGAGGAGGTCATGAACCCGACGAGCCCGTCGTAGAACGGCTTGCCCTTGTGGTCGCCGTAATGCGTCCCGGCCAAGGCCTGCGAGATGGTCATCATCTTCATGCCCACGATGGCGAGACCCTTGTCCTCGAACCGTGAGATAATCTGCCCCATCAATCCGCGTTGAACCGCGTCTGGCTTGAGGATAATCAGTGTTGTTTCCATCGTAAATCTCCGGCTGTAGGCTGTGTATTGGACCCCGCCAGAGCATTCCAGCGAGGGCCGAAAGTATAGGCACCCCCCTCATCCCTCTTCTCTTCCTGCCTCTCCCGCTTGCGGGAGAGGGCCGGGGTGAGGGCCTTGCGTCTCATATCTTCTTTCTGGCTCATTTGTCTCAAAAAACAAACAGGCACCCCAAAAGAGGTGCCCGTGAGTGGATCAGTTTGAGTAGTGTAAAACTACTTTGCCTCGTGCTTATGCACGACGACGACGGGTTGCGACGAGACCGCCGAGCCCGAGAAGTGCTGCGGTACCCGGAGTTGGGATGCCGGAGAACACGACATTGTCGATGTAGATTGCTTCTGAACCCGAGTTGGATTCAAGCTCGACATGCAGTGTTGCGTTGGTGTATGCGGAGAGATCAAGGCTCAACGCCAACCATGAATCTTCGATCAGCAGATCATCAATATCGGATCCGATGGTATTGAGAATATCAATGGTTCCTGCATCGCCGGTGATCCAGACACGGATCGAGTCATCCGATTCCCAACCGGTTTCCGTGATGTAGAAATCCATGGTCACGCCCCATGTGCCAGCAAAGTTCACGGTATCAAAGTTGATGCCCATGGTACCGTCAGCATCACTCATCTGGTAGCCTTGGATACCATCGGTGAATGCGCCAACCGTACCGGTGAAGTTGGTAAAACCAACAAAGTCGCCATCGGTCAATCCATTGCTGCCGCGTGTGTTGCGGTAGTACGCATCGACACCCATTTCGCCGCCGCTGGCAGTGAAATCAACTGCCGACTCGCCGGCGTTGTTGAACAGGTCATGGTCCACGGACGAATCGCCGGTGTCCTGGTACTGATTGCCAACGAAACCGTTCTCGAAACTGGTCGAGGCAATTACGCTCGCAACGCCAGCATTCGCTGCTGCAGCCAAACCGGCGACAGCAAACAGTGCAACTGTAATCTTCATTTTTCTCTCCGTTCATGTTCTTTGGAACATCCCAGCCCACGCGGACCGGGTCTCTTCTTTCGCCTGGGCGGTCGATGTGACATTCACACCAAAGACAGAACCCACCCCAAAATACTCTTTCAAGCGAAAACGCCGGAGCGTCCGCCGATTCAATCGTACCAGAAATCAGCACCCAGGCGAACAAAAGAACCCGAAATTACAGTGAAGATTCCGTGCAGACGGGCAAAAAAGCCGCCCCCGCTTACACGGATGGGCACCAATCGTGTCACAATAGGCGGTTTAGATTACGGGCAACCCGCATTGAACGATGCGAGGTACGCAAAGACATCCTGGAGGTTGAGCACCTCGAAGGGTTCGGCGAGGTCCGCAGCGGGGTCTTGGGCGTTGAATAAACCCAGATACGCGAACACATCTTGAAGATTCAGCACGCCAAATGGCTCGGCAAGGTCCGCCAGGCAAGGCACATCGCAGTCGCTCGAGAGTTGGATCACCGTTGCCGACCCGCCATCAATCCCTGCTTCGGTGTCAATCCGGGCCCCTACCACCATCTGATCGCCGTTGATCGCGACCGAACTCCCGTAAAGATCGCCCATCTCTGGGTTGCTCGCGGCGAGTTGAATCTGCTCGGTCCACACGCCGAACTCATCGACGGCAAAGACATACGCCGATCCGGTGTCTGACACAAGCGAGTTTGATCTCAGCGCCCCGACAACAACACGCCCGCCGCTGATGGCGACGGTGTTTCCGAACTGCTGCCCGCTGTGGGCATCGACGGGAATGAACTCGTGAACCTGCCCCCAGTTGTCCACGCCGCCCTCGTCGCGTTCGAACAGGTATGCTGCACCGGCGAATACGCCGCCGAGATCACGATTGATTGCACCGATCACGATCCGGTCTTGGTCGATGGCGACCTCGAATCCGAACTGGTCGTTGATCTGGTTGTTGGTGCCTGCGGTGTCGGCAACGATTTTGGTGCGCAGCCCCCAGGCATCTTGGCCGCCGAGGTTTCGCTCAAAGATGTACGCGGCCCCGCCGAACGCACCGACCTGATTATCACCCACGGCACCCACGATCAGAGTATCGCCATCAATCGCAACACCTGATCCGAACTGTGCATCCGCGATCGGATCGGGTGCGAGCAGTTGCAATACAAAGTCCCAATCGCCCGTGCCGGAGTCTTTGCAGTACAGGTACACACTCCCCTGGTCCAGCACGGCATCGTTGTCGAGCAATGCACTGACCACGGCCATATCACCTGAAACATCGACATCAAAGCCGAGTAGGTCATTGGGTCCGCCATTGGGTGCGATCAGTTTGGTCCGTTGCCCCCAGTTGTCTAATCCGCCAAAGTCACGCTCGAAGATGTACGCCGCCCCTGCGAGTGAATCAACACCATCATCACCCCAGGCGCCCGCGACAATCGTGTCGCCATCAACCGCGACGGAGTACCCAACAAAGTCGCTTGGATCGAGATCAAGCGATTCGAGGATCGCGACCTCTGACCATCCGTCCCCGGTGTCAGTAAAGACATACACGGCCCCACCGTTGAAAATGGTCGAACTGTTGTCCGATGCTCCCACCACGACGGTTTGCCCGTCGGTATCGACATGGATGCCGAAGAGGGCCAAGTTGTTCTGGTCGGACGCCACGAGCAGTTGCTCATTTTCGATGCACAGGTCCTGCCCGAGCGTAAGGCCCGCACATAATGCGATTGGTAGGATAGAGAACAACTTCATGCACATTTCCTCTCTCATGCGTCCTTGCTTATTGTGGACGATAAACCATCCATCGTCGACCAATCCGTGAAATAGCCAAGAAAACCTCATCTTTCTCCCTCGCCTCAGGTCCGAGTACACTCCTATTCTGTGCTATGCTCGTCATGAAAGAGGCTCGGGGAGCACCCCGAACACAATCCAATCCGCCAAGGAGGGTGGCATGGCAAAGAAGACAAGCAAGCGAACCAAGGCCGACGCTGAATCTATGGCGACCAAACAAAGAGACATTTCCGTCTCTGAGTTTTTTGCCAAAAACAGGCACCTCCTCGGCTTTGACAACCCGCGCAAGGCCCTGCTGACCACCGTCAAAGAGGCTGTGGACAACTCCCTCGATGCCTGCGAGGAAGCCTCGATCCTCCCCGCGATCGAAGTCAAAATTGAAGAAATCACCCCACCAGCGAACGCCACCAAATCGGGTCGCTATCGCGTCACCATCACCGACAACGGCCCCGGCATCGTCCGCAAACAAGTCGAAAACATCTTCGGGCGTTTGTTGTATGGGTCGAAGTTTCATCGCCTCAAAATGTCACGCGGGCAGCAGGGCATCGGCATCTCCGCTGCCGGGATGTACGGGCTGATGACCACCGGCAAGCCCATGGTCATCACCACCCGCCCAAAGAAAAACAAGCCCGCCCACCATCTCGAACTCGCGATGGACACCACCAAAAACAAGCCCGAAGTGACGGTCGATATCGAAACCGATGACTTCCCCGAGGGCACCGGCACCCGTGTCTCTATCGAAATGGAAGCCAAGTTTTTCCGAGGCAAAGGCTCCGTCGAGACCTACCTCGAACAAACCGCGATCTCCAATCCCCACTGCGAGATCACCTTTATCCCCCCCGACAAAGCCAACGAAAACCCAGACCTTGCAGAGTCCAGCGATGATGTCGCCGCCGATACCCAAGGCGTCGTCCGCACCCAAGAGTTCTCCGACCGAATCCTCTACCCAAGAACCGTCGACGAGCTCCCACCAGAAACCGAAGAGATCAAACCCCACCCCTACGGCGTCGAACTTGGAACATTTCTGACAAAGCTCAAACAAACCGACCAAAAACAACTCACCGGCTTCTTCAAGCACGAGTTCTGCCGTGTCCCACCGTCTGCCGTCACCGCGATTACAAAAGAAGCATCAACCAAGGGCAACTCCTACTCCGGGCAAACTTGGGTCAGTTCCATTGACTCCGCCGACGGCGAAAAAATCTACACCGCCCTCCAAAACGCCAAACTCCGCGCCCCGCCCACCGACTGCCTCTCACCCATCGGCGTGCAGCAAATGCTGGCCGGCATGCTCAAAGGCGTCAAGGCCGAGTTCTACACCGCCTCCACCCGCGCCCCCGCCGTCTACCGAGGCAACCCCTTCCAGATCGAAGCCGCCATCGCCTTCGGCGGCAACCTCCCCGGCGACCAAACCGCCCGCATCATCCGCTACGCCAACCGCGTCCCGCTGCTCTACCAACAATCCGCCTGCTGCGCATTCAAGTCCGTCGTCGAAACCGGCTGGAAAAACTACGGGCTCCAACAACCAAGAGGCGGCGCACCCGTCGGCCCGCTCGTCGTCATGATCCACATGGCATCCGTCTGGGTCCCCTTCACGAGTGAATCCAAAGAGGCCATCGCCGACTACGATGAGATCCGCAAGGAAATGACCCTCGCCCTCAAGGAGTGCGGCAGGAAACTCGGCCAATACATCCGCCGGCGCGAACGCATGAAACGCGACGCCCAAAAACGCGATGTCTTCGAACGCTACATCGGCGAAATCTCAAAGGCCTGCCACCACCTCACCGGCACCGACACCCAAGAACTCTACGACGCCCTCCTCGCCCAAGCCAAACGCCGCACCGAAATCGCCGACG
>JAESUL010000026.1 GCA_016763115.1 Phycisphaerales bacterium
AAACCGCCGGGAGCAACTCTCGATTCGCCACCGCGGTCTACGGCATCTACGACAATCGAAACTGCGAACTCACCATCGCCGGCGCGGGGCACCCCGCGCCCATCCTTGTCCGGGCCGACGGGTCCGGTGTTGAACGCCCCGAATCAACCGGGCCGCTGCTCGGCGTGTTCCCCGACATCGAGTTCGGAGAGACAACACTCAAGATGCGTCCCAAGGATGTATTGGTACTCTTTTCCGACGGGTTCGAGGTCGCGTTCCCCAAGCACGACGCGGTGGGCGATGATCGCAAGCGTCCGACCGAACGGTACATCGGTGCGCTGACCCAAGCGGGCAAGACCGGCGGGCTGCTCGAGCACGCGATCAACACACTCGAAGGCCAACTCGATGCGCAGCTCGGCTCGTTGCATCAGCCTGATGATATTACTGCTCTGTTTTTCTCACCGAGTTGTGAGCCTGTCGCCAGCGAAAAAAACAAACAACAAGCCGCGTGATCAGCCATTGTCCGAATCTTCATCCTGCATCCCGGTGACCTTCAAGATGGCGTCTTCTTTGCCGTACACGGTGAGCACATCGCCGACATGAAACTCGCTGGTCGAGTGCGGGGCACCGATGTACTCGCTGTTGTCTGCCCGTTGAATCCCCAGCACGAGCACCCCCGCTTCACCGAGCCGAGCACCCGCCAGGGTGCGACCAACAAGCGGGTTGCTCTCCTCGATCTCGATCTGCAGCACCGCGTACCCCGCGGACGAGCGAAGAACCATTTCGTAGTCAATCGGACGGATGGCGTGGACCTGGATCAGGGTCCGCTTGATGATCGATTCGAGTAGGTGCTTGACAATCCGAAGACGCATCACCCAAGCGATAATCAGAACCCCGAAAAGCATCACCGAGATGTGCGTAAAAATCGACACCGGCTGGTCGGCGTGCACCAGCCCATTGAGCCAGTTGTTGTCCTTATCGACAAAGGTCACGATCACCGCGCTGAGCCCGCCCGTCAGACCAATATTGCCCGAGATAATCAGGTGCTGGGCAATCTTTCGGCGAACGGGGTGCGAAACGATCATCTCCGCCTCGGTCGTCGTAAACCCAACACCAAAGAAGCAAGAAATGGCCTGGAACTCGGCGACCGATCGGCTCAACCCGGTCATCATCAACGCCGTCGCGCCGATTCGCACCACGATGAGCGCAAGCCCGGCGATGATGAACACTGCAAAGATCGCCATCGCTCTGGGCCCCTCGTGATTAGTCTTGGGTCGATTCTTCGATCTGCACCGACGCGATCGCGGTCAGCATGTCAGGGGCAAACTGAAAAACCTTGTTGAGCCCGGTGACGACCAGCACGCTCATGACATCATCGGTGACGCCACACAGAATCAACTGGCGATTTCCGCCTTCGATGTCATTGCGGAGCCGGAGCAACTGGGCGATGTTCGACGAGTTGATGTAGCTCACCTCGTGAAAATCAAGAACCGCACTGGGAACATCATCACTGCCCTCGATGCGCTCGCAGATCATCTCCATCTCGTCGGACAGCGCGGGCTCGTCGGCCAGGTTGGCAATCACGATATTCTCAGACCAGTCGATCGCCATATCAGGTTCCTTCTTCGGTGGTGGACCCAACCGTATCATCGGCGTTCTCTTCGGATTCCTCTACCATGGCCGCTGCGATCACCTTGTCGTCGCCCTTGAGCCCGATGACCCGCACGCCCTGCGTGCCCCGCCCGATCTGGGAGATCGACGAGCCCGCCATGCGGACGAGCAGCCCCCCGCGTGTGATGACCACGACATCGTTGTCGTCGTACACCCCAACCGCAGCAACGGATTGCCCGTTGCGGGCGGTGGTCTTGATGTCTGTCCGACCCTTGCCGCCGCGGGATTGGCTCCGCATCGGTGCGCTTTCGGGTTGGACGCGGTATTCATCGACCGGGGTCCGTTTGCCGTATCCGTTCTCGGTGATGGTGAGCAGGCACAGGTTGCGTTCGAGCGATTCGGGCGCGGTGTGCGTGATCTCCGGGTCGTTTTCGTCTTGCACCATTGGCACGCGCATGATCCCGATCACCTCGGCGTCGTCAGGCATATCCATGCCCTTGACGCCCGCTGCGGACCGACCCATGAGTCGGCACTGCTGCTCGTTGAACCGGATCGCCATGCCGTTGGAGATCACCAGCATCAAATCGTCAAACCCGGTGGTCAGACGCACATTGAACAGCGCATCGTTCTCTTTGAGCCCCACGGCGATCAAGCCCGACTTGTTGACATTGCGGTATTCCTTGAGCGCGGTCCGCTTGACGATGCCTCGCTTGGAGACAAACGCCAGGAAGTTGGACCCAGACTCGAAGTCCTTGACCGCCAGGTACGCCCGGGTCTTTTCGCCGGGCTTGAGGTCGATGTAGTTGATGATCGGGCGGCCCTTGCTGGTCCGCGTCATCTCGGGCAGTTCGTAGACCTTGATCTTGAACACCCGCCCGGTATCGGTGAAGCACAGCAAATCATCGTGCGTTGATGCCACGAACAACTTCTCGATGAAGTCATCGTCCTTGGAGTCTGACGCTTTGATCCCCTTGCCGCCGCGACCCTGGGCGCGGTAGGTCTCGAGCGGCACACGCTTGATGTACCCCTGGTTGGAGATCGTGACCGCCATGTCTTGTTCTTGGATCAATGCAGCGATATCAATATCGCCCGCCGCGTCCTCGATCGAGGTCAGACGCTCGCGCCCGTACTTGACGATCATCTCTTCACAATCGGTGACGAGAATATCGAGCACCATGCGGTGGCTTGCGAGGATGGCTTCGAAGCCCTCGATCTCGCCAACGATTTCCGAGTATTCCTTGACCAATCGCTCGATTTCCAGCCCGACAAGTCGGATCAATCGCATCGCACCGATGGTCTCGGCCTGGATGCGTGTCAGCAGGGTTCCGCCGTCGTTGTCGGCGAGCCGAATCGCGTCCATCAATCGCTGCGGTATTTTCGCTGCTGCCTCATGCGAAGCGGGGATCGTGTAGTGGCGCTCCATCAGCTTCTCGATCGCTTCGGATCGGGTCTGCGAGGATTTGATCAACGCGATGATCTCGTCGATGTCGCACACCGCAAAGATCATGCCTTCCAAGATGTGCGCCTTCTTTTTCGCTTCACGCAACAAGTGCTTGGTGCGGCGCGTCACGACCTCGATACGGTGATCGATGTAGCACTGCATCATCTGCTTGATGCCCATCGTCCGAGGCTGGCGGTTGACCAACGCGATGTTGATAATCGAGAATGTCTGCTGCAACGGCGTGCACTGATACAACTGGTTCTCGACCACCGCCGGATCCGCGCCCTTCTTGAGCTCGATCACGATCCGCGATTGTGCATTGCGCCCGGATTCATTTCGGACATCAGAAATATCCTTGATCCGCTCGTCCTTGACCGCATCGACGATCTTCTCGACCAGCGTGCCCTGGTTGAGCGAGTACGGGATCTCGTCGATCACGAGTTGATGACGACCGTGCTTCATGTCCTCGACATGCACCTCACCACGCACGGTGACGCGCCCGCGTCCGTGCTCGTACGCACTGAGAATCCCCGATCGCCCGAGGATCCGCCCGGCGGTCGGAAAATCGGGGCCTTTGACGCCTCGACGGACGACATTGCCCTCTTCATCTACCTCGTCGGTCATCAGCTCGATGAGCGAGATTCCCGGGTTGTTGATGAGCCGAACGATCGAATCGAGGATTTCGGTCGGGTTGTGCGGCGGCAGGCTCGTCGCCATGCCCACGGCAATACCCATCCCGCCGTTGATGAGCAGGTTGGGAAACTTGCCGGGCAGCACGGTTGGTTCCATGAGTCGATCATCGTAGTTGGGCTGAAAATCAACGGTGCCGAGCTTGATATCCTGCATCATCTCGACGGTCGCGCCGGTCATGCGTGCTTCGGTGTACCGCATCGCTGCGGGCGGGTCGCCATCAATCGAACCGAAGTTTCCTGAGGCTGAACCAAAGGCGTGTTCATCTTCCACTTCTGCGCCATCCCAACCATCGTGGGGTAGATGACCGATTCGCCGTGCGGGTGGTAGTTGCCCGAGGTGTCGCCACAGATCTTGGCACACTTGAGGTGCTTCTTGTTTGGGCGGAGGTTGAGGTCGTTCATCGCGACGAGAATGCGCCGCTGCGAGGGCTTGAGCCCGTCGCGGACATCGGGCAGGGCCCGGTCCATGATGGTGCTCATCGCGTAGGTCAGGTAGGAGTCTTGCAGCTCGCGTTCGATCTGCAGATCGACGATGCCCGCGTGCATGGTGGCGTCATCTGGTGGTAGGGAATCCGACATATTCGGGGGCTCCGTGGGGAGGTGCAAGTGATCGCGAGGATGAGGTCTAA
>JAESUL010000314.1 GCA_016763115.1 Phycisphaerales bacterium
GAAGAACTCGAAAAGGCGATGGAATCGGGACAGATCCCCGAGATGATGAAGACCGCGATGGAATTCATGAAACAGCAGGTGCTCTTGCACATCGAAGAACTCGAAGCCAACGGGGATGACTCCGCAACGGAGGGAGATACCAATGAATAATGCACTGAAAATAATGAGTGTCGGGTTGGCATTGGGTGTCGCATCCTCCGCATTGGCGGCAGGCGATATTCCGGGGCATCCGCGAGAGATCCAGTTCGACGAGTTGCTCTTTGAGCCGCCCGTCGCGAGTGATTATCGACACGAGTTGAGCAATGGAACCCCGGTTTTCATGGCGATCAGCAATGAGTTTCCGCTGGTCACCATCCGGTTTAGTTTCACGGGCGGCGAATACCTCGAGCCTGCCGGCAAGGCGGGGCTCGCCTCGTTGACCGGGCAGCTGATCCGCACCGGTGGCAACAGCGCGTTCGGGCCAAGTGAGATGGACGAGGAGTTTGATTTCCTCGCAGCCAATGCTTCGGCTTCGATCGGCGGGACCACTTCGGGTGCCTCGATCAACTACTTGACGAGCACCTTTGATGATTCATTTGCCATGTTTATGGACATGGTCAAGACGCCTCGCTTTGATGCCGATCGGCTCGAAGTGCTGCGTTCGCAGATGCTCGAAGGGATCAAGACCCGCAATGATGACGGGCTCCAGATCGCGATCCGCGAGATGGGGTTCCTCATGTGGGGGCAGGATCATTTCGAGGGGCGTGTGGCGACCAAGGGCTCGATCGAGTCGATTACGGTTGATGATATTTCCGCGTTCCATGCACGGATTTTTAACCCGTCGAACCTGATGATCTCGGTCACGGGCGACTTTGATCGAGCCGAGATGCTCACGGTGCTCAACGACGCGATGGAATCGTGGAAGATGGGCGAGGTGTCGGGTGATGTGCCGGCTCCTACGCAGACTTTCACTCCCGGCGTGTACTATTACGAGAAGGACCAGCCTCAGGTACAGGTGCTGATCGGGCATCGCGGCATCCAGCGGGATAACCCCGATGCGGTGGATGTCAGCATCATGAACGACATCTTGGGCGGCTCGGGTTTCACAAGCCGAATCACCAACACGGTGCGCACCCGCGAGGGGCTCGCGTACACCGCGGGCTCGGTGATGTCTAACCGGGTTGAGTATCCTGGAATGTTCATGTCGTATTTCTTTACCAAGACACCGACCGCGGCCTTTGCAACCAAACTCGTGTTTGACGAGTTTGACCTGATTCAGAAAGAGGCGGCCTCGACCGATGAGATCGAGATCATGCAGAACTCTGCCATCGAAACCTTCCCGCGGACCTTCGAGTCCAAACGCGCGATGATGGGCTTGTTCATGAGCGATGAGCGGACCGGGAGGGCGAGTGACCACTGGCAAACTTATCGTGATCGCGTCCGCAGCGTTGATCCCGCGGGTGTCCAGCGGGCAGCCAATGAGTACCTGCACCCCGAGGATATGGTGATTCTGATTGTCGGCCCTTGGGACGAGATCAAGGCAGGCAACGCGGCGTCCGAGCCGGACCCCGAGCGCATGGTCACCATGGATGCGTTCTTTGATGGCAAAGCCACCGAGATCCCTCAGCGTGATGCCGAGACGATGGAATCCGGCGAAACAACTTCGAACGATTGATACGATTTCATCTCGGCATGTGCCGGGATGAACAGAAATCTGGTATAGTGTCAGGACCCGTCCGTTTGGGCGGGTCTTTTTCTGTCAATAAAGTTGGGGTCATTTGGGAGATGTGTATGTTCAATAAAGCAGTAGCAATGGTTGCAGCGGTTTCGGTGTGCTCGGGGCTCGGATTTGCTGGCGATGGCGCGCTGATTCAGTACCCGTGCGTGTCCGATGATGGGCGGAGCATTGTGTTCTCCGCCGGCGGGGATTTGTGGGCGATGGATGCTGACGGCGGGGCGGCGACTCGGCTGACCGTTCATCCCGGAGTCGAAACCCGATCGTTTTTCTCGCCCGATGGAACCATGCTGTGCTTCGAGTCTAATCGTGATGGTGCACAGAACATCTACACCCTGCAGTTGGAAGGAATAGGACAGTCCATGGTCGGGACGGACCTTTCGAGAGTCACGGTTTCTGATCGGACGCATACGCTTGGCGGATTTAGCAACGATGGAGAATCGGTGCTCTTTTCTGCTTCGATTTATCCTGAGATCTATCGGCATGTGAGCATGTTCAGCGCACCGGTTGATGGTGGGCCGATGGAATCCATTTCGGATGCCTTTGGACGGATGCCGACCGCCAGTGCGGATGGCGAATGGACCTATTTCAACCGCGGGTATTTTTATCCGCACCGCACGGCGTACCGGGGCCCGGGCAATATTGATCTCTGGCGGATGAATAAAGACGGAGAGACATTCGAGCAGTTGACCAACTTTAATGGAAACGATATGAACGGGCATCCGCTGCCCGATGGATCGATGGTGTATCTCTCGAGCCGCGATGGTCAGTACAACCTGTGGAGGCTGAATGCGGACCGCACAGATATCAGTGGCAAGGACTCGCTTCGTCAGATTACACACTTTGCCCCGACGGATGAAGAAGGCACCATCGCCCACGGTGTTCGTGACCTTGCGGTAAGTGCCGACGGGTCGCTTGCTGTATTCGTGGTTTGGAACACGATGTACTCGCTTGATTTGACGAGGAGTGGCGCAGAACCACGCGTGATTGATGTTCTGTTGAGTTCGGATACCGAGCGTGATGTGATCGACCGGATCGATATCTCATCGAAGGTGAGCGAGGCCGCGATTCATCCGAGCGGGGACGCGGTCGTTGTTTCTGCTCGCGGCGAGCTCTTTCTTCGCAGCACCAAGGATGATCGTCCGACGCGCCGAATCACATCGACACCTTTCCGCGAAGGATCGCTGGCATGGAGCCCGGACGGATCGGTGCTGTACTTTGCGAGCGATACCGCTGACGGGCTGGGAACAATTTTCTCGGTGGGCGTGACTCTTTCGCAAGAGGATCTGGTGCCTGTCATCGAAGAAGAAGTCGTGGCCGAGGAACTTGATACTGAGGTTGACGAGGAAGAGGACAGCGAAGAAACGGAATCAGATGATGTGAAGGAAGAGGATAAAGATTCGGATGAGTCGGAAGAGAAATCAGAAGAAGATGAGGAAGAGAAGACTGATTGGGGCAAGCGGTGGGGCGAGGCCTTGCGGTTTGAGGTTCTAGAAGTCGTGAAGAGTGAGGTTCCAGTGTATGCGCCCACGCCTTCTCCGGACGGTAAAACACTACTCTACAAGCGTGAACGCGGCGATGTGTTTCTGCGGGATCTGGCGACCGGCGAGGACCGGCTGCTCTTTGAGTCGTGGTCGGACCCCGTGGTCCATTGGGTTTCGGATTCGCGTCATGTGTATTATGAGTTGACGGATCTGGATTTCAACTCTGATATTTTCTTGCTGGACACCTCATTGGACGAGGATGGGGTGGCCCGTTCGGCGGTGAATATTTCTCAGCATCCTGATTTTGACCATTCGCCTCAGATTTCGCACGATGGGAAGGTGCTTACTTTTCTGAGTGACCGCGATAACCAGAACTGGGCGTTTGATGTGTACGCGGTGTTCCTCGACAAATCGCTTGAGGGGATGCCCAAGTACGCATTGGATGAATACTTTGTCGATGCCGCCAAGGCAGCCAAGAAGTTTGAGCCACTCGTTGCAGACAATGACAAAGATGATGAGGATGACAACGAAACAGCAGAAGAGATGACCTTTGACAGCGACGATGCGTTCTTGCGTATCCGGCGTCTGACATCGACGCCTGAATCAGAGTCCGAACTCGTGATGACCCCCGGCGGCGATCGGATACTGTTTTCAACCGTGACCAATACCAAGCGTGAGTTCGTGTCCGTTGACCATTGGGGCAAGGACAGCAAAGCCGTGTATTCTGGCTCGGTTGGTGATGTGCGGATGAATATCAATGGGACCAGTGTGTCGTTTGTAGCTTCGGGCAAGGCACGAAAAGCCGATGCCGGGGGCGGCAAGGCGAGCATATTGGGCATCAAGGGCACGATCGCGGTTGATCGTTCCGATGAGCGATCGCAGAAATTCCACGAAACCGCGTGGCGCTTTGGGCAGTCGTTCTATCACCCGACACTCAAGGGACTTGACTGGGACTTGATCACCACGCGGTACGACGAGTTGACCTCGTACACACGCACCAAACAGTCGTTCCAGCGATTGGTCAACCTCATGTTCGGCGAAGTCAACGGGTCGCACACCGGGATCTGGGGTGGCGATGGGTACTCGGCGGATTCGGCTCGCAACGGGTACCTCGGGATCGATTTCACTGCTGTTTCCAAGGGGTATCGCATTGATACGGTGCTTACTGGAGGAGTGATTGACGAGATGGTTGATGGCCCGGTTGCGGGCGATGTGATTGTTTCGGTCAATGACCTGTTGCTTCTCGATGAAACAACCCAAAGCGGGTTGCGTGATCTTCATGCTTCGCTTGCGGGGCTTGCCGGTGTGCAAGTTCTGATCGAGTACCTGCATGCGGATGACGAGGGCGAAGAGGCTACGCGGTACGGACTCGTGACGCCGAGTTCGTTCGGATCGGCATCGGTGATGCGCTACAACAACGAGGTGATGCGCCGGCGGGCACTCGTTGAGAACCGATCCAATGGTCGGCTTGGGTATTTACATATCCGTTCGATGGGGATGGCTTCGGTGCGGGACTTTGAGCGTGATCTTTACGCTGCGGCCCATGGGAAAGAAGGTTTGGTCATCGATGTCCGTGACAACGGCGGGGGATGGACAACGGATATCCTCCTCGCATCCTTGACCGCGCCCGCCCATGCCTACACGATTCCGCGTGGGGCGAACCTTGATGATGTTCGGTACGACAACTACCCGCGTGATCGTCGGCTGATCTACGCGTGGAACCGTCCGATCACGGTGCTCATCAATCAGCATTCATTCTCCAACGCAGAGATCTTTGCCCACTCGATCAAAACAATCGGGCGTGGAAAGATTGTTGGGACACAGACCTTCGGCGGGGTCATCTCGACCGGGTCATTCAAGCTCATTGACGGCACCACGGTCCGGCGACCGTTCCGCGGGTGGTACCTGCCCGACGGCACCGATATGGAGAGCAACGGGACGATCCCGGATATCAATGTCTCGCAGACTCCGAGCGATGAAGTCCGAGGCGTAGATCGGCAGTTGCACGCTGCGGTGGATGTGATGATTGAGGATCTGGATTCGCCTTAATCGGCTTTGTTTGCAATGAATAAGAGCCCGGCGGAGTATTCCGCCGGGCTCTTTGTGTGTGGATGGACTCAACTCGGTTTACTTGTCGGCTTCGTCGATCCCGATGCGGGTCCGATCCGGAGGGGTCGGACGGCTTGGGGGATGGAATCCGTTGACCTTGATCTCGTGGAGCAGGTGCTCGATGGCGGCGTCGAGTTGTGGGTCTGCGCCGTCTTGCATCAGTGCGGGGTCGGCCTCAACGACGATGTCGGCTTCCACGCCGTGCCCCTCGATTCCCCATGTTCCATCGAGTTCATAGAACCCGAAGTTGGGAACGGTGACCGCCCCGCCGTCGATCAATGGCGGGACACCCGAGATCCCGACAAGCCCACCCCAGGTCCGGGTGCCGATGAGTTTGCCGAGCCCATGATGCTTGAAGAGCCATGGGAACATGTCGCCGCCCGAGCCGGCATTGCCGTTGATGAGCATGGCCTTGGGGCCTTGATGCGCATCGTACGGCCATGGCCAGTCTGCACCATCGCGCCGGTACTACATGTTGGTGAGTGGACGGTTGAGCAACTCGATGAAACGATTAGGGATCTGCCCGCCGCCGTTCCATCGTTCATCGATCATGAGTGCTTCTTTGCTTGCTTGTCCGTAGAACTGGCGGAAGAGCTCGTTCTGTCCTTGGATGCCCGTGTTGGGAACATAGATGTACCCGATCTTGCCGTCCGAGGCTTCATCGACATACTTGCGATTGGCTTCGACCCATGCGCGGTAGCGGAGTTGAACTTCAGAACCGATGGGCTTGATGGTGATCTCGCGTTCGTTGATGGCTTCTTCGTCCCCATCAAATGTTGATACGATGGTCAGGGTTGTTGGCAAACCAGCGAGCCCGACGAATGATGCCCATGGGTCGATGCTTGTATCAACGGCTCTACCATTGATGGCAGTGATGATGTCGCCCTCGCCAACGCCGAGCCCGTATTTGGACAGCGGCCCAACGGCATCGGTATCCCAAGCGGCGCCGCGGTAGACCTTGGAGATCATGAATCCGCTGTTGTTCTCGAAGGATACAACCGTAAAGTCGGCACCGAGCATTCCGACATTCTGGTTGGGCTGACCGTCGAAATCGCCGCCGAACGAGTAGGAATGCCCGACATTGAGTTCACCGATGAGTTCGCCGATGATGTAGGCAACATCTTCGCGTGATACAGCGTCATCCACCATGGGGAGGTAGTGCTCGAGGACCGCGTCCCAGTCCACGCCGTGCATGTTTTTGACATAGAAGAAGTCTCGCTGACGACGCCACGCATCGATGACGAGTTCACGCCATTCTTCGCGGAGGTTGACGGTCTTGCTCAGTTTCATCTTCAATGCCTTGGCGGTCTGCCCCGCCTTGGCATCAACAACGGCAAACCCGACCGGCGTTGAGGCTACCAGCTTTTTGCCATCGCCTGAGATTCCGAATCCGAACGCCATCGAGAGTACGGTCTTCTCGGAAGGCTCGTCATCGGTGATGTCGATGATCTTGAGTGATGCAGCTCCGGAACCTGCGCTGATGTAGAGCAGGTGCCCCTTGTCGTTGGAGGCGAGGTTTCTGAAGTTGCCCGAATCAACACCGATGTCGAATGCACGGGCCTCGATGTTTTCGAGATCGATTTCAACTGTTTCGCTGGCTTCGCCGGCATCGGCGATGATCTCATCGAACTCTTCCTCGGAGATGTCGGTGCTTGTGCGCTGAGCGGATGATGTTCCCGACACGCCCATGCCCTTGATTTCCCAGGTGCCTGTCATCTCGCCGTCGATTACGGTTGATGTACTGATGACGGTGACGCCACTGTTCGTGGATTCTCTGTAGAACTCGTTGGTGTCCGGGTTCCACTTGACGATATCGCCGAGGTCGTCGGTCTCACCCATGGCTTCGGATTCGCCAAAAATTGCGCCCTCATCATCGACAATGATGGTAGTTGTGAAAGTGATTTCATCATCGGGCATACCAAGGGCAGCGAAACCGGATGCGGTCCCTTCCCACTTGCCCCAGAGGGCATGCTCTGTGTCGTAGCCTTCGAGGTAATCTGTCGCATCGTCTTCGGATGCTTCGTCGCTGTCCTCAGCCTCGTCGGTGGATTCGGCATCCTCGTCCGCTTCTTCCTCGTCTTCCCATGTTTCATCATCGGATTCGAGTAGTTGGGTTGCTTCGACATCCGCGTTCAACGGCACCGCGAGCAATCGTCCGGTTTTGGTGTAGACAAATGTGGAGCCGACATCCTCGTACTGTGGCGAGGTGAAATCACGGTTGGAGGTGTAGTACAAATAATCGCCGAGCCTGGAGAATGCCGGGCTCGAATCATTGAAGAACCCCGAGGTCACCTGATGGAGTTTGGCGGTGTCGGTGTCATAAATCCAGATGACAGCACTGAACGAATCGCCTGTGGATCGGGCGTAGGTAATCCATCGCGAATCATGCGACCATGAAATCTCAGGCTGACCCCCAAATGGGTCGGTATCGAAGTGAATGACTTCGCCGGATTCCACATCAATCAGATTCATGATGCCGGCTTTGTCAACCATGTAGATCGTCTTGGAATCCGGTGACCATTGGGCGGACATGAAGTAGGTTTTATTTCCGTCGGTGAGTTGGCGGGTCTCGCCTTTGCCGTCGGACTGGGTGATGTAGAGTTCGTACTCGCCATCAGCATCGGAGAAGTAGGTAATCCAGCGTCCGTCGGGGCTCCATGTGGGTGAACGATCTGATGCACCCGACGAATCGGTAATCTGGCGTGGGGCACCGTTCTCGACGGGGACCGTCCAGATATCACCTCGTGCCTCTACGACGACCCGCTTACCTGTGGAAGAAACCCCGCCGCTCTGGAGTTGCTTGCTCGCGTCAACGGTCTTTGGGCGCAGTGATTCACGGGCACCGGGGATGGTGATCTCGACGACCTTGGATTTCTTATTGCCGAGGCTGAGCAGGTGGATCTGTGAACCGAGTTGGAACACGATCTCGCCTCGGCTGGAATCAGCCGGTCCCATCGATGGAAACTTGACATCGTTGTCGGTGAAGTGCGTGATCTGCTCGTGGCGGTCTTTCTTTGGGTCGTATCGCCAGATGTTGAGCCGGGCTTCGGTGCCATTGTCCGAGAGGTAGTAGAGCTTGTCTTTGTGCCACATCGGGATGGTGTCGGTGCCTTCCCAATCGGTTATTTTTTTCGATTCGTTGGTGTTGAGGTTGTACAGCCAGATATCCGTCGCCAATCCGCCGCGGTATCTTTTCCAAGTTCGGTTGTCGCGTGAGTTGGGCGTGTAGGCGAGCCATTCGCCGTCGGGGCTCACGCTTCCTGTTGCGCCGTAGGGAACGGGTGTTGATTCGGGGATGCCGCCGTCGGCACTGACTGTAAAGAGTTTCTGATGGGCCGCGTTGCCGCTGAGCCCGTTGAACGAGAAGAGGAGCGAGCCATCGGGTGTCCAATCGAGCAGGCGTTCGTTGGCAGGGTGGTGGGTGACGCGGTAAGGGATGCCTCCATCGGCGTCAACGGTGTAAAGATCGCGATCGCCCTCGTAGTTGCCCACGAATGCGATCGTTTTCTGGTCCGGGCTGAACTTAGGGTACTGCTCTTGCCCTGCGGGTGATGCCACCGGTCGGGCCTGTCCGCCCTTGCGGCTAACCATCCAGAGGTCATTGGCATACACAAAGACAATGTTGTCTTTGCTGACATCAGGGTACCGGAACATGCCCGAGTTGGGCTGGTCTTGGGCGAGTAGCGGGGTGGCGGCCAGTACGGTGCCGACGAAGGAGAGGATGAGCGTGGTTTTCATCATTTTTGGATTCCTATGGGAGTAGCAAAGCATGCAGAGTGATTCGGCTGGTCTAGTTTACTGGGAGTGGGCGGCCTAGGTTTCATATGCTAATGATTGTTTCTGGAAGATGGGGTTGATTTGGTGGAAGAGCGAGTGAATAATCCCATCCTGATTGCGGGGTAGAGCAGTCTGGTAGCTCGTCGGGCTCATAACCC
>JAESUL010000315.1 GCA_016763115.1 Phycisphaerales bacterium
GAACGAGGCAGGGTCGTTGGCGGGGTCGTATTCTCGCTCGAAATCGCGGGCGGAGGTGATCAACTCGCTCAGGTTGTCGAGGCGTTCTCCGTCGGAATCTGCGCCCGATGCTTTGGCCTGTTTTTTGTAGTACGCCTCGAGCCCGGATCCGGTGATGACGCGTTCAACCAGTTCGTGCAGGGTGGTCGAGACCGACGCGCCCATGAACGAGCCCTCGCCGGTCCAGGCGTTGACCATCTCGACGAACTTGCCGATCGAGGTTGTTGCGCGGGCGGTGAGCCCGAGTTCGCTGGTGCGAGTGAATCCTTCCCACACGGTGATCTCCGCGTGGGCGGCGGCGTTCTGGATGATGTCGAGTGAGGTTTTGCCGATGCCTCGCGTGGGCGTGTTGATGATCCGCATGAGCGAGACCCCATCGGACGGATTGGCGATGGTGCGGAGGTAGGCGATGGAGTTTTTGATTTCTTCGCGATCAAAGAACGCGGTGCCACGGGCGATGCGGTAGGGGATTCCGGATTGGCGCATCGCATCTTCAATCACGCGCGAGAGCGCGTTGGTGCGGTAAAACACGGCCATTTCTTTCCAAGGAACCTTGGCGGCCCCGTCGTGAAGCCCCTGGAACCAGTCGGCGGTGGTTTCGCCCTCGTGGCGTTCGTCGTTGACGGTGATGACCTCGATCGCGTCGCCGCCCTTGCTCGATGTGAACAGCGGCTTGTCCTTGCGCTTGGTGTTCCGCTTGATGAGCGTGTCGGCGGCCGCCAGGATCGGCGCGGTCGAGCGAAAGTTCTCGCCCAGTGTAATGGTCTTTGCGCCCGGGTAGTGTTCCTCGAAATCGAGGATGTTGGAGATGTCGGCGCCGCGCCACCCATAGATCGCTTGGTCGGGGTCGCCAACGACGCAGATATTGGGTTGGGTCGATTCGTCTTCTACCCCCGGTAGCGGTTGCGGTTTCGATGCCAACAGCGAAGCGATTTTGAACTGCGCGGTGTTGGTGTCCTGGTACTCGTCGATCATCATGTAGTGCCAACGCCGATTGAGCTCGGCGCGGATGTCGTCGTGCTTTTCAAGGATCTGTACGGTGTACAGCAGCAGATCGTCGAAGTCGATCGCGTTGGCTTTGCGGAGCACCGCGGCGTAAGTGGTGTAAATCTTGGCGATCTGCTTTGAATAGAAATCGCCCGCCTGCATCTCGTAACTCTTGGCGTCGATCATGTCATTCTTGGCGGTCGAGATCGCAGACAGCACCGAGCGCGGCGGCCAGTTGGACGCCTGCAGATTCATAGATTTGAGCACCCGTTTCATCGCGGTCATCTGGTCGGACGAATCGTAGATCGTGTAGTTGCCGCTGAGCCCGGGGATCTCGGCCTGCTCGGCGTATCGGCGGAGCAAGCGAGCGCACAACGAATGAAAAGTGGTGATCGTCAACCCACGCATCCGTGGATCGCGCGGCGCGTCGGCATCGAGCGCGTTTGGACCGGCGATCTGCAGCGTGACGCGCTCACGCATCTCTGTCGCGGCTTTATTCGTAAAGGTCAACGCCAAGATCGTCCAAGGCGGCACACCCTGATCGACCAAGTGCGCGATCCGCCGCGTGATGACGCGGGTCTTGCCCGAACCAGCAGCCGCGAGGATTAGCAGCGGGCCTTCGGTACACAGAACCGCGTCCCGCTGAGGATCGGTCAGCCCGTCGAGGATGGATTCATCCGCGGGCGGCGTGTCGGATTGAAGAAAGTCGGGGAGGTCGTCGAGTGGCATGGCGGTAGGGGCTTGGGGGCTGAGATTTGTCTGCGGGGGTGTGAATCCGTTCATCACAGAGAGGGTAGGCGGAGACAAGGCACATGGCGGAGTTGCCTTCAGATGGTGCGTTTGTCTTTGTTCTCTGGTTGGGCGCGGATCTCAGTCCAATATTCTTCTCGCACATCGGCGTCGATCTCGACGACCCCCGATCCCGCCCAGTGCCGATCCTGCCCGTTTTTCTTGCAGCCGGAGATCCAGTACTCGTCGCCCGTTTCGACATTGAAGTAGTTGCCGCTGATTCCCGAGCCTTTAAGTGTTTCGAAGCGTGTTCCGCCGTAGTACACCGAGCTGCGCGTTTCTGAGAACCGACAACGACCAATGCGAGCAGGACCCCGATCTGCACAATCGCTCTTGTGTTCTATGTACATGATCCGCGTTTTCATTTGCAATCGTTACAAACAATGCTCGCAGTAGAGCAATTTACGAGGAGCATCGAAATCTCAATAAATGGCAATTCCATGAGGGTATCTTAGCCGCGCACCAATCCGAAAGGCGGGTGGCCCCACGGTGCGGTCTTCCGCTCCTTGGGGGAACAACAGATCATGCACAATCCCGAAGGAGGATAAGAATCCTCCGTCGGGCCACCCGGATACTTAGAATCCCTGTTCGATCAACTTTCGGCATCGTGCGCGAACGGATGCTGCGGGGTCGCCTTGGGCCGCTTCCTCGATCATCTCAATCGCTTCTTCTTGGTACGATTCGTACTGCACAGCCAGCGCGTGGATCCCCGAGTAGGTCCAGGCGCGGACGAACTTGCTCTGGTCCTCGAGGCACACGCGGAGGAACTCTTCGATATCTTCAATCCGCTTTTCAGGGATCGGCATGCGGCCCATGCACTGAAGAATGTGCAGCCTCGATCCCCGATGGGTCAACCCGGTGACGGATGAGTAGATCTGGTCGATGAGGTTATCGTCGAGCCCCTTGCCATCGTTATCGAGGTGGTGCTCGAGCAGCCAACTCGCGCCGACCTCGGTTTTGACGCCTCCGACGAGGTGAACGATGTCTTTGACGAATGATGGATGGGCGGCGTAGTTGCCGTAGACGGCGCGGATCGCGGGCATGGTCTTGTAGTCCCACGCGGCGATCTCGAACTTCATACTCATTTTGTTTTTCCTGTCCCCATGCCCACGGGCATGATCGCGTGAGGCGCATCGGCGGCACGGGTGATCAGTGTGATGCCCTCGGGCAATGATTCGGAAATCACGCTCACGACATCGCCTTCAAGTTTGCGGCTGAACACCGAACGCCGCGATTTACCCATGATGAGTGTGTCGCACCCGTAGGTGACGGTGTAGTCCAAGATTTCATCAGCGATTGATTGGCTGGTGACATAGATAGGTACGAAGGGAACGCCGTGCTCTTTGGCGAGCAGCGCGGTGGTCCCGAGTGCTTCTTGGGCGGCGTTGTCGGTGTCGATTTGCGGTGCCTGGCCCGGACGCAGGTCCATCACGCGGATCGGACGGACAAAGACGGCGAAGAGTGTCGCGTCGCGCCGCTTGGCGGTGTCCAC
>JAESUL010000316.1 GCA_016763115.1 Phycisphaerales bacterium
CCCGCCGATGGCTCCGGCGATCGCCAGAGCTATCGACAGCACAAAGACCGTGCGGAGTTTGCCGCTGATATTCAATGCAGCCGCGCCGGGGAGTACAAACACCGCCGACGCGAGCACCACCCCCGCCAGTTGCATCGAAACCACAATCGATATGGCAAGGAGCACGAAGAAGAACCGCCGGGTCCGGTCCGCGTCAACGCCAAAGGCGGCGCACACCGCTTCGTCGTACCCCCACAGCATCAACCTCCGGCGCATCCACCACGCCGACGCGAGCAGCACAACCATCGCCCCTGCCGCGATCATCGCCCCGGTCCAACTCACCATCAGGATATCGCCGAAGAGCACTTCTTCGATGGCGTGGTGGGCGTCTTCGTGCCCGCCCATTGCTTGGGTGGTGTGGTCGTGCCCATCGTGGAGTCGCTCGAACCTTGCCGAGGCGATCTGCACCAGGATAAACCCCACCGCCATCGACACCGAGAGCACCACACCGATCGCGGTATCCGATCCGCCGCTGCCATGCTTGGAGAGGTGCGCGATCCACAGCGCAGCCGCGATGCTAAACGCAAGCACCACCGCAATCTGCCCGCCATTACTCACTGCACTCGCACCGCTGAGCCCGACAATCAACGCGATTCCGACGCCGCCAAATGCAGCGTGCGAGATCCCTTGCCCAATAAAAGCCTATCGCTTGAGCACAACGAGCGCGCTCAACGCCCCGCCAAGCGTGGTGATCGCCAAGGCTGCGATAATCGCGGGGAGTGCTCCATCGGGGCTGAATGCTTCTTGGAAACTCATGGACAATCTCCCAAATCGCAACCACGATCGTGCCCGGAGCATCCGCCCTTGGAGTGCGAGGGATCATCGCAATCATCGGCGAGGTGTGCGTCGATATGGACATCGCCAAAGACCGCCGCCACATCGTGGGCGAACACATCGGCGAGCACCTGAGGCGTCAGCCCCTCGGCATCATCATGAAAATGCAGCGTCCGCGACAAACACGCCACACGATCGGCCACCGTCGCGATCGTCCGCAGATCATGCGTCACGATCACGGTCGTCAGATCCAGCTCGCGGTGCAGCGCGACGAGCAGCTCGGCGAACCGGTGCTGCCCGGAAACATCCACGCCGACCGTTGGTTCATCGAGCACCAATAACCTTGGCTTGCCCGCGATCGCCCGCGCGATCATTGCGCGTTGCAACTCGCCGCCCGACAGCGACCCGATCGCCCGATCACCCTGCTCGCTCAACCCAACCAACTCGATCGCCCGCTCGACAGCCGCTCGCGAATCGTCGCTGAACTTCTTCCAGGGCTTGCCACGGCACGCGATCGGCAGCCCCACCACCTGACGAACGCTCATCGGCCAGTCGCCCTTGGCCTCGATCCGCTGGGGGAGGTACCCGATCAGCCCGGCCTTGCGGGCTTGCGCAGGCGATTGCCCAAAGACCCGGACGGCTCCGGTGCTGGGCGAAAGAACACCGAGGATGAGCCCGATGAGCGTCGATTTCCCGCCGCCGTTGGGGCCGAGAATGCCAAGCCGTGCCCCCGGCTCTATCCGCATCGAGATACCACTCAGCGCTTCGACCGCGCCCTGGCCAATCCCGGTGCTCGGGTAGGTGAACCCCACGCCTTGGATATCAATCGCGGGAATCGTTTCGTGGTGGTGTTGGTCGTTGGGCATTTTGTATTTGATTGTTGAAAACAAGAACCGATCGGTCAAGAGCCCGAGGCAATGGAATCTACTGATTCCGTGATCCAAACGCCGTGCGCGGTACACTATAATCAGCGATGCGGGGGCAGTAGCTCAGTCGGCAGAGTGCATCGTTCGCAATGATGAGGTCAGAAGTTCGATTCTCTTTCGCTCCATTCCCGCGCCCCGCTGCGCTATTCGTCTTCATTCTCTGGTTCCTCGCTGTGCTGCTCGTTCTTTGGCATCGGTTCGTCATCGTCGAACACCGCACGCAAGGCGGGTGTGTCGAGATCATCAAACTGCCCGCCCTTGGCCGCGACAATAAACGCCAACACACCAAGCCCCGCGAGCATCAACGCAACCGGGATCATAATCAGGATTACCGACATCACACATCCTCTCGCCAAGACCGGACACACAGGGCGACCACGCTGAGCGAACTGATCGGCATCAGCACCGCCGCCATCAACGCGTTGACCACACCCGTCATCGCCAGCACGGCTGCGATCGTGTTGTACGACAACGAGATCACAAAGGCCAAACGAATCGTACGCATGGTCTTTGAGCTCAACTTGACCAACCGCACCAACGGGAACACCCCCATATCCGCCAGGTACACATCGGCGGCCTCCAGCGACGCCTCCGCCCCGCCGTGCACCGCAATCCCTACATCGGCGGCTGCCAGCGCGGCCGCATCGTTTACCCCGTCGCCAACCATGGCAACAGTCCGTGCATACTCATCACTCTTAAGTCTCGCCACCAGCGCTGCCTTGCCCTCCGGCGAGACCCCGCCCTCGGCAATCTCCACCCCTACCGCGTTGCCGATACGCCGAACAATTTCGGGGTGATCGCCCGAGCAAATCCGTACATCCCATCCGCCCGCGATCAGCTCTTTGATCGACTCCACCACGCCCTCGCGGATTTGGTCGCCGATCCCAAACACACAAACACCAATACCCTGCGCCGATGCGACCACCGGCGTATGCCCGAGTGCAATCACCTCATCGACCCACCGCTCTGCATCATTCGATTCCGTGTCTTTGAGTACAAACTCGGGCGAACCTATTTTTACGAACACACCATCGACTACGCCCTGGACACCTTGCCCGATGGTCTGGTTGATCTGGGATGCAACCAGATCCGTATCGCACGAATCGACCAAAGCGTGCGCAATCGGGTGCGTGCAGTGCTTCTCGATGGCCGCTGCCATCTCATGGATGCGAGTATCCCCGAGCACCACCGCAACGCGCGCACGCCCCTCCGTAATGGTGCCGGTTTTATCAAGGATCATCGTTCCCGGTTTGGCGAGCACCTCGATCGCGGCTGCCGATTTGACCAGCATCCCCGCGCTCGCCGCTCGCCCCATCGCCACCGACATCGCCATCGGCGTGGCGAGCCCGAGTGCGCACGGGCAGGTCACGATTAGCAACGCCGTCGCGTGCTCGATCCCGATCCCTATACCCTCTGCAATATTCCAATAGACAAAGGTCCCCATTGCCAGCACCACCACCACGATCACGAACCGTCCCGCAACACGGTCGGCGAACCGCACGATCTCCGTCCGCTGCGCCGATGCCTGGGCGATGAGCTCCATTAGTTTTCCAACCCGTGTCGATTCGCCCACCGCCTGGACGCACACCCGGATCGGTGAGCGGAGATTCGTCGCCCCCGCTGTCACCCGATCGCCGGCACCAACCACGATGGGCCTTGATTCTCCGGTCAAAAGTGACACATCGAGCTCCGTTTCACCCTCAGAAACCTCGCCGTCCGCGGGGACGGATTCGCCCGCACCAACCGCCACGATCATCCCGACCTCGACGGATTCGATCGGTACTCGGCGCGACTGCCCTTGGTCATCAATCACCGTCGCGCTCGTCGGCGTCAGCGTCAGCATCAGCTCAACCGAATCCGAAGCCGACCGCTGCTGTCGGTGCTGCACCCATCTTCCAACCAACAAAAGAAACACCAGCACCGCGAGTGAATCAAAGTAAATTTCCCCAGTTCCGCGCACCGTATTCATCGCGCCCCACACTCCGCCGGCCGTCAAAGCCAACGCGATCGGCAAATCAAGATGCGCTGTTCGTGTGCGCAAGGACGCGATTGCTCCGCGATAAAACAACCGCCCCGGCCCGAGCAATACTAGAATCCCCAGCACCATCGAGTACCACCGCAGCGTGGTCTGCCAGAACGGGCTCATCCCCGAGTGCTCCCCTTCATACAACGCGATCGCCAGCAACATCACATTGCCCGCCAACGCACCGGCCACCGCCACGCGAACAAGGAACCGTCGATCTTCGCGCAACCGAATCTCGCGTGCTTCGCCGCCCCGCGCCGGGTGGACCGCGTACCCAAGCCGATCGAGTTTCTGGGCAACCTTTGAGAGTTGGATTTTGTCGGGCCTGTATCGCACGCAGACCGTCCGCCTGCGAATATTGGCCCGCGATTCAACCACACCCTCTGCCACTCTGGGCAACCGCTCGATCAGCCACACACACGCCGCGCAGTGCATGCCTTCGAGGAGCAACTCGACTTCGACCTCGCCACCGGGCAACGCCCTCACCAGTGATTTCTGGAACGCCGGATCATCGAGTTCTTCGTACGCCCCGCCCGTCGAAGCCGCACGCATCGGCGAGGGATCCACCGCATCGCGCACCGAATAAAAACCCTCGAGCCCCGCACTGCGAAGCACCCGATACACCGTCTTGCACCCATTGCAACAGAACTGCCGCTCCTCGCCCGATTCAAACAACCCCATCGGCACCACCAACCCGCAATGGTCACACAGACATTCCGAGTTGTCCTGAGGAATACCACTCATTGGTTCATCACCACTACCACGCTCGTCCACGCTGGGCACCATCAATCATCACACAACGGACAATGCCCGTCGCCCGGCTGAGGGATCTCGTGCTCACCAGCCGCCGATGCCCCGACGAGTTCGCGTGTCAACGCCGGTGCTTCAAGAAACCCAAACGCCGTATACGCACCGATCACCACGATCAGCACCGCAGTAATCATCGGCATCTTGGCGTGCAACGGGCCCGTCAGTATCTGCATCCCGGTCCCAAGCGACACCATCACAGGCAGCGTGCCCACCCAGAACGCAACCATCGTCACCGAGCCCCACACCGGGCTCGCCGTGCCCGCCGCGACAAACGCGAACAGGTACAACCACCCGCAGGGCAACAGCGTCGTCAACAACCCGATCGACACCGCCCGACGCATCGGCGTCAACCCAAACGCCGCCTTCTGTGATCGTTCAACAAACCGCTGCACCGGCGCGGGCACACCGAGCCGACGGATCTTGATCCCACGCAAACGCATAATTGTCAGCACCCCAAACACGATCATCATCGAGCCGGCGATGACCGCCGCGATGCGCTGCACGCCGACATACCCGCCCGTGAAATCCAACGCCGCTCCGATCGAACCGGCAACCACACCAAGAATGCTATAAGTCACCATCCGCCCGCCGTGGTACCCGAACTGGAGCTTGGCCTTGGTTCGAGCGGAAATATTCCCGTCGGCCCCGATCGCAAAGAGCATCAACCCCCCGCACATCCCGGCGCAGTGCAAACTCCCCAGCACACTGGCACCCAAAACCCCACCAACAGCGACGAGCATCGGATCCATCGTTATCTGCCCACCTCGATGATCTCGGTGACCAGTGCATCCTCGCCCAACGCACGGATCGTTATCTGCAGATCCCACAACCCCGGCTTGACCATCTTGAGTCCCTTGGAATACACCCCATCAGCACTCATCGGGAGCACTTCCTTAATCTTCTCGTCCGAGCGCGCCCCATGAAAAACCCGCACGCTCACCAGGGCATCGGTGATTGGTTGACCATCTTTATCCGTCAACGAAATGCTCATCAAACGCTCTTTGTACACGCCCTCGGGCATCCCGAGTGTGGTCGTGATCGTCCATCCGAGTTCGGCCGCCCGCTTCCTCGCGGCGTGCTCGGTGTCCCAGTCGAGAGACTTGGCGTAGTACCCCGATTCGAGCGGGAGTGATCCACGCCCCGACGCAACGATCGCCGTGCCCAGCACGATCGATGCCTGTGTCAGAAACAACACCAACAGCATGATCGGCCAGTGCTTGCCCGTCGCAAGGTACCGCTTGAATGCGGAAAGTTCTTTTGGATTCTTCTGCTCACTCATCAGGGTCTTCCTTCCAGTACGGCCCGTGCATCTTGAAGGGCTTGAGGTCCTTCGTATACGATCCATCACTATTGGTCACACGCACAAAGATCATAACCGACGCATCGGGGAACAATCTAGGCAGGGCAAAGATCGGGAACTTGATGGATTCCTCCTTGCCCGCTTTGACCTCAAGCGTGGAATACCGCTCCTCGATCCGCACGCCGTCAGGCCCAACAATACTCAGCGTATACACATCATCGTGGTCCGTGCGATTGGTGACCCGCAGACGCAGTTGATTGGCGATCTCGCCCGACGACAGCGTGTTGAATGGCAACCCCTTATCGCGCATCAACAAGACATCGGTCGATTCCTTGTTCACCAGAACCGTGACGAACCCCGCGATCACAACCAGCAAAATCAACGGATAAATCACCACCCGAGGCCGCCAGAACTGGTGCTTGCCGTCCTCGATCGTCCGCTGGGATGAATACCGGATCAGCCCGCGTGGACGATCGATCTTGTCCATCACCACATTGCACGCATCAATGCACTGCGCACACCCGATGCACTCAAGTTGCAGCCCGTCGCGGATATCAATCCCTGTTGGGCAGGTCTGCACGCACATCGTGCAATCAATGCAATCGCCGAGTTCGAGCACATTGAGCGACACATCACCCCCGGGCTCTTTGGATGCCCGCTTCTTGCGTCCGCGGGGCTCGCCGCGACTGGGATCATAAGTCACAATCAACGAATCCCGATCGAGCAGCACGCTCTGCATCCGTGCGTAGGGGCACACCACGCAGCATGTTTGTTCGCGGAAGAATCCGAAGTCAAACATCATCGCCCCGGTCGAGACCATCACCACGGTAAACGCGGTCATGTGGTCAAAGGGCGAACCGAGTATCCAGTGCGACAGGTGGTCCGCGCTCACAAAGTACGATACAAAGGTCTGCGAGAGGTGCAACGAGACAATGAAATACACCACGAACCGCAGCACCTTGCGTAGCCCACGGAAGTTCTTCGGCTTGCGCTTACCGGGCTTGCCCTCAAAAAACCATTCGATCGGTCGGTACAAAAACTCCATGTACACTGTCTGCGGGCACATCCACCCGCACCACACCCGCCCGAACAACGCCGTCACCAAGAAAATCGAGATGAAGAAAATCATCATCAGCAGCCCGAGCAGCAGCGTATCAGTCGGTAAAAACACCTTGCCGAACAGCGTAAACTCGCGATGAACAATATCAAGGAACATCGCCGGACGCCCGTTGATCCTGATCCACGGGATCGCCGAAAAAATCACAATCAACAGGTACGCGACCACCCTTCGTCCATGCCAGAACTTGCCGACCGATGGACGAGGCGACAACCACCGACGCGAACCATCCTCGTTCAGCGTCGGTAGCACCCGTTCGTCAGGGGTTAAAAGTGATTCAGATTCCATCAAACTCTCCGCATTCTGTACCCCATCCTGCAGAGGGTCGCCGTCCCGCTACCCGTCGACTTCGGTCTCTACCTCATCGTCATCACCAATCGCCGAGGGGAACGGAGCGATCTCCACACCTTCAACCCCGCGAGGCCCGGGCAGATCCTGCCCACGCAACGACGCGACATACCCGGCGACCAACGCGATATCGTTTGACCCAAGCGTGGTCTTCTGTGCCGGCATCGCGTTATTGGCAGCACCGTTGGTGATCACATCAATAATCCCGTCGATGTCCATCAGGTTCTTGTAAAACTCGTCGGTCAGGTTGGGCCCGATGAGCCCCTCGCCGTCGGCAGCATGACACAACGCACAGTTCTTGGCATAGACCGCCTTGCCCGATGCGATCCAGGCATCATTACCCATCACACGACGGACCTTTTCTTCGCCCATCGGGATTTCCATCAGTTTGCCGAACATCTTGGCCTCGGCTTTGGCTTGGGCCGAGGCAAGCTTCTCGTATCGGTCGGGGACCATGGGCGAGAAATGCACGACCGCAACATACGCGATCGCAAAGACCACCGAACCCACAAAGATCACATGCCACCAACCCGGGATCGGGTTGTCGTACTCCTGAATCCCATCGTAGTTGTGATCGGTCAACTCGTCTTGGCGTTGCTGCTCTACTGTATCTTTAATCTCGTTTTCAGCCACGGGATTCTCCCTTCACGCCCTCGTCTTTGGTAAGAGCTGTATCACCATCATCAAGGGGCAACATCGCATTGTGCATGGTGACGGCCCGAGGACACTTGAACACACGCCAAGCGATCACCCCGAAGGCCGCCAGAAAGCACACCATCGCAATGATCGGATACACCGTCAGGTTCATATTGGAAACAATCTCGGTAAGACTCATGGTGAAACCTCCTCGCTGCCCTCTGACGGTGCATCAGGCTCGGCGTACAAATCAGTACCCAACCGCTGCAGGTACGCGATCAACGCGATGACCTTCATCTCATGGGTTTCCATAGCGTCCGGACCGCCCTGCTCTTGAAGCTCGATCGCGACGATCAACGCCTGGTTGCGTGCATGCTCTTCAGCAGCACCCGCCTTGACGAGCTCGCCGTAAGGCACGCCCAGCATCGCCATCGAATCAACCCGGCCCTGGATCTCTGGGAAGTTGATCTTCCCGGTGAATAACCACGGGTACCTCGGCATGATCGAACCCGGTGTCATGTCCGTTGGGTTCTTGAAGTGCTTGTAATGCCACAAGGCGCTCGGATTGGTTACGCCCACACGCGCGAGGTCCGGACCGATACGCCGGCTGCCCCACTGGAACGGACGGCCGTACACAAACTCGCCCGGCTTGGAGTACTCGCCGTACCGGACTGTTTCCCAGTAGAACGGGCGAATCATCTGCGAATGCCAGTTGTAGCAACCCTCCGCAATATAAATATCACGCCCCTCCAACTCCAAAGGTGTATAAGGCTTGACCGTTGAAATCGTCGGCACATTCGAAGACACCATGAACATCGGCACCGCCTCAACAACCGTACCAATCAAGATCGAACCAAGCACAAGAACCGTAAATCGAACAGGCATCCGCTCAAGTTTTCGATGCCAATCGCCCTGCAAGAACTTGTCGCCCGCGTGCCCAAAGCCCGCATTGGCGTGCAAGCGAGACTCCGCTTTCGGATCCTTGTCGTAATTTTTGGCCAAAGGAGCTGCATAGTGCACGACCTCTTCATACTTGTCTGGACGCGAACGCCAGGTCTGGATGAAGTTGTACAACCCAATAATCGCACCAATCAGGAACAAGGTCCCGCCGAACGCACGAATCCAGTACATCGGAATCAGCACCGTCACCGTTTCAATGAAACTCGGGTAAGACAAACGCCCCGTCTCATCAAAAGCGCGCCACATCAACCCCTGCGTCACACCCGCCGCGTAAATCGCCAGAATGTACAACACCATCCCGATCGTCCCGAGCCAGAAATGCAACGCACACAACTTCATCGAATACAACTTGGTCTGGAACAACCGAGGCATCATCCAATACAACATCCCGAAGGTCATAAAACCGTTCCAACCCAGCACACCAGTGTGTACATGAGCGATCGTCCAGTCCGTGTAATGACTCAACGAGTTCACACTCTTGATCGACAACAACGGCCCCTCAAAGGTCACCATCCCATAAAAAGTCACACCAATCACAAAGAACTTCAGAATCGGATCAGACGCCACACGGTTCCAAGCACCACGAAGCGTCATCAAACCATTAATCATCCCCCCCCACGAAGGCATCCACAACATCACCGAGAACACCATCCCAAGCGTACTGGCCCATTCAGGCAACGCCGTGTAATGCAAATGGTGAGGACCGGCCCAGATGTAGATAAACACCAATGACCAGAAATGGATAATCGAAAGTTTGTACGAAAACACCGGACGCTCGGCAGCCTTGGGCAAGAAGTAGTACATCATCCCCAAGAACGGCGTCGTCAAGAAAAACGCCACCGCATTGTGACCATACCACCACTGCATCAACGCATCTTGCACACCCGCATACACCGGGTACGACTTCATCACCATCGCTGCCGAAGGCATGTCGCCTGTATTGAACCAGTGCACAAGACCCACCGGAACCCACAAGTTATTGAACACATGAAGCACCGTCACCGTCAAAATCGTCGCGATATAAAACCACAATGCCACATACAGGTGACGCTCGCGACGCTTGATCAGCGTCATCATGAAGTTGCCACCAAAGAACACCAACCACACCACTGCAATCGCAATGTCGATCGGCCATTCAAGTTCCGCATATTCCTTGCCCTGCGTCACTC
>JAESUL010000317.1 GCA_016763115.1 Phycisphaerales bacterium
AGACTTGGTTCTTCAATATCCACGGCGGTGGAGAGGTGGCCGAGTGGTCGAAGGCGCGCCCCTGCTAAGGGCGTAGGCGGGTAACTGTCTCGAGGGTTCGAATCCCTTCCTCTCCGCCAGCACCCTAAAATAATCAATAAAATCAATAAGTAGCTGAATTATAAAAGCTTTTAACTTGCTCTGTTACATTAAAGTGTTACATTGAGGCATGTTAGTGAAGGTTACAGGGCATCCAAGATTATATCGCCGTGGCAGTGTGTATTATCATCGCGCAGCGATTCCTGAGGGCATTAAGTCTACCTATGAAATGAATAGCCCCTAGATTTGTAGACACTTTGCTAAGTAAAATAAGATTGGTATAAGAATGTAGATAGTATCGAAGTGAGGAGAACGGGATATATCCTTACAGGCAAGCTTTGATAGGATTTTGGATTTATCTTCAGCGGAATGCCGACACCTTGTTTTTCTGTAATTCATTTTACAACACGATCAATATCTTTGGAATGTCGCTCGTTCCCTAGTCGCATCATTTGCTCCTTTATAAGCAAGGGGCAGTCAAAACATTTTCTTTTGTAATTTTCCTAATGTATTCCATAGGTGGTGAAGGCATACACATACAATAACACTATTACGCATCCTAATAGTGAGCCTAAAAAGAGCCTAAGGTCTGTAACTTGAAATCTAAGGTTCTGCAATCTATTGAAATATATATGAAAAAATGGTACCCTCGGACGGATTCGAACCGCCGACCCTCTGATTACAAATCAGTCTAGATTGAATTCAACAAAACTTTCATTTTGAAAGTAAAAATCTGATGTCGACTATAGTCCATTTGATAATACAATTTTATTGTCGTGAAAATGACCTGCAACAAACGTTTTTCATTTCTTGTTCGAGTGCTAAAATTGCAGTTTGCTTAATGCCATCTTCACGGCAAATCGTGCCTAATTCTCTCACACCTATATCTGCGTCTAATTCAAGATAGCGTATGTCGCTACTCTTCTTCATATAGGCAGGATTGAATGGGACAATCGACACGCCAAGACCAAGTTCTACCATTGTGCAGATTGCCTCAATGTTTTCCAATTCCATACGATCTTGAACACGGATTGATTTACTATGAAGCCAAGATTCTATATCTCCTCCAATAATGGCTTGTCGTGAAAATCGAATAAAGGGTTTAGTCGTCAGTAGTTCGTTTATATCTTGCAACGTTTCAGATGAAGGGGCCAGTAAAGTTAGCTTTTCTCGTGCTATCACTCGCCAATTTAGACCTGATTTAAGTACCCGAGGGCGCGAAATTAGAGCAAGATCAATCATGCCGCGTTCCACTTGTTCAACCAATTGCATTGTTAGCCCTGGAACAACATGAATATTCAGGTTAGGGCAGGTCTTAGCCATTCTAGCTAAGGTTTGCGGTATTACAGCGCTAAGCGTCGTTCGTACTGCTCCTAAATTAATTTCTCCATTAAATCCTGGGTCATTATCCATTTGAGTGAGTGTATCATAATCTTGTATTAAACGGTGGGCGCGTTCGGTGATCATGCGGCCTTGTGAGGTTAGAACGGGGCGCCGGCTACTGCGATCAAAAATCTCGACGCCAAATTCCAGTTCCAAAGATTTCATCTGCTGGCTCACCGCCGCGTGCGTAATGAAAACGCGATCCGCTGCAGCAGAGAAACTGCCAGTAGCGGCAACTTCAATCAGTGTTCTTAATTTTCTAACTGACATTCAATATCCTTAATGTAAGTTTTTCTTACGTTAAGTATCAAATATTTTTAGTTATGTAAAATTTTTCTTTAGTGATATTTCTGATTTGAATTTAGTGCCGCTGAAGTTTGTAGGGCGGTTTGTTGAATATTTTAGGAGGAAAATATGGATCGTAGAACATTATTAAAAGCATCAGGTGCATTAGCGGCAATGTCATTTATGCCATTACGAGCATTTGCATCGGGAGATCGCGTAGAGGTATCGCTTGATACAGGGCCAAACCATGTTCGCAACATTTCTATGGAAGCGTTGGCCAAGGAAATTAGTGGTGCGTCTGACGGTAAACTGGTGATGAAAATTTTCCATGGCGCTTCTAAATTTAAAGGCTCAAATGTGCCAGTTGCGCTAGCTCAAGGTGCGCTTGATATGGGTGTGCCAGGTACTTGGCAAATGGGCAAGGCGGTGTCTGACTTTAACATTCCTGCTTTGCCAATGATGTATGGCGTAGGGTATGAAGACCAATATGCAGTTTGGGATGGGCCAGCAGGTCAGGCACTTAATAAAAAGTTAGAAGACAAGCTTAATGTTAAGGTCATTGGCCGCTGGATTAATCTTGGTTTTGCCCAAATGTTCTTTACCAAAAAACGTGTAACTAGCCATGCTGATTTAGCTGGAATGAAAATGCGTGCTCCAGGTGGCGCTGCAAACTTGGCGCGCTTTAAGGCTTTTGACGCAACTGCCGTCTCAATTCCATTTTCTGATTTGGCGCAGGCACTTCAACGTAAAATGGTTGATGGTGTTTTGACAACTCATGAATCAGTTCGTTCAGCCAAGCTTTGGGATTCAGGCTTGCAGTTCTGTTATGAAGACAATCAAACGTTGTTCCAATATGTGCCAGTGATGAGCAAGCGTGCATGGGAAAAACTAGGCAAAGACGGTCAAGAATTATTGACAACTCTTTGGGAAGAAAAAGTGGATGCTGTGCGTGCTCTTGCTGTTGAACGTCAAAAAGATGCTCGCGTTGAAGGTGCCAAAAACGGTATTGAGACAATTGAAGCCACTCCTGATGCGCTTGCCAAAATGCGTAAGAAGCTTCTAGTAGATCAAGAAGCCCTTATTACTGAACTTCGCATCGATCCTACGATTGTTGAAAAAGCAAAAACAACGCTGGCCTCTCGCTAGCGTTAAGAAAAGGAAATCGTGATGCAGTTATTTCTGATGTTATTGCGTAGAGTAGAAAACGCAGTTATGGCCCTTGCTGGAATATCTGCACTCGGCCTCGTTTGTTTTGACGTTGTGACACGGTACTTCTTTCCTTCTTATCTGCAAGATTGGACGGGAGAGGTGACGATCTATCTAACGGTATGGGCAATGCTTTTTGGCAGCGGTTTGTTGGTTGAGAAAAATAGGCACATAAGAGCGGATCTTTTTACCCGCCGCTTGCCGATTACTTTGCAAAACTCACTTGAAGTGATAACTATAATTGTCGGTCTTGCCTTTTGCATACTCGTGGCTTGGTACGGTGTTAAGGTCGTTGAATTTAGTAAAATGCTAGATGTTCGCTCCGAAAGCTCTATCCAATTTCCACTATGGATTTTTTATCTTTGTTTACCCATCACTTTTGGATTAATGGCAGCCCGCTACACGTACCGTCTTTATCTAGTGAGTTTTCAGTTTGATCCGTCAATGCTTGAGGCCGACAATCACGAACACTCAGCTAAACCCGCCCCAACGACTCTCAAGCTAAAGGATTGATCGAATGTCACCTGTTGCAGTAATCGCCACTTTCTTCACTCTCTTGGCAAGTGGTTTGCCAATCTTTTTGGTATTGGGCGGTCTTGCCATGTTCTTGCTCTGGTATGAAGGTGAGCCGCTTATAGGATTTAGCCAACTGTTTTTGGACCATCTAAATTCTCAGACTCTTATTGCTATTCCCTTTTTTGTGATGGCGGCCACTTTTATGAATCGCGGCGGCATTGCCAAGGCACTTGTTGATTGTGCTTATTCTTGGGTGGG
>JAESUL010000318.1 GCA_016763115.1 Phycisphaerales bacterium
AGTCGGCGGCGACGCAACCCTCGGCGAACCATTCATCAAGGGCGCAACCGTCACCTTCGAGATCACCGATCCAAAGGTGATGGGCGACAAAATCTTCATCTACAAGTTCCGCCCCAAAAACACCTACCAACGCAAAACCGGGCACCGCCTACGCTTCACCGCCTGCAAGGTGACGGCCATCAAAGGCTGAGCCCAAACGAGATATGCTTCTTGAACTCTCCATTCCGGAGAGTTTTTTTATGCAATACTTGGCCGACTTTGATGATACGATCAGCGTATGAAGACCCATATCACCAGCCTGATTCTCTTTTCATTCTTGTCGTCAATCCTTTGCGGTTGCGGCGGCACCACATCAACCGCGCAGACCACAAAGCCCGCCGGAGAGTTTGACACCTTCGCTGGCGCAATGGGATCCGTGGGTGCAGAATGCCGAAGGCGAATGGATTTGGAATCCCAGTAAAGGCTACAACGCGTGGGTTGATACGCTCCCCGAGGAAGAGTGCGTTTGGCTTACGATCTTGGATGCCGATCAGCAGCTAAACATCAGCCGTCGCCCGGACAGCTTTGGGCAGTTTCCTTGGAATGTAGACGATTGGGATGAAGTTGAGCAATGGGTACGGCAGCCACAGGTTCAAGAGGCAGTCGAGAACTTTCAGGATAGTGCCGGACGCCCGCACATGGGCTACGCCCTTCAGACGGACATTGGTCCAGAGGTTCATGAGGCATACAAACGCCACAATCCCACCGGTATGTGGGAGTGGGAGCCAAGATCCAATTTGCCGGAGAATCCGCCTGAAGGCGATTTGATTTACCACTATGTCAGCGCATCCAGTGTTGTAGTCAATGCTCAAGTCGCTTCAGTCTTGGTTGGGGCAATGAATGAAGAAACCGATGCGGTTGTATCAGGTGTCACGAGTGTAATATCGTTTCGTGCGCTCATGGACGATCAATCGGCGATGGCGCAGCTCATGTACTGCTCAAATGTCAAAAAAGCATCCCTCGCGCTACTCTCAGTTCTTGAAGAAACCCCCGAGTTCCTGAGCGATGCCCAACTTCAAGAACTGGATGATCTCTATGCAAGCCTCATGGATTCTGGCGTACTGCTCTTCGAGGTAGACGCCGAGCGATTGAAGTTCGCCGACACCGTGCGACGCTGCCTCAACAGGCGTGGCAAGTTCGACGCCAAAAGAGCAGTCAAGTTCCTTGATGCCGCTGCAAACCACGGCTCATTCGATGTCAAAGATCCAAGCCCCGTCTCCCTCGAGTTCAGCAAGCTTGCTCCAGGCGTGCAGAGCACACTGCAACTGTCCACCGATGTGCTGCGGATCATGCACGAAGAATCAAAGATCCCCTGGGCAGGAAACAATGAACTCGAGTCGATTATCTCCACCGGCGACACGCTCGTTTCGGGAATCTTGGAATCCAACTTCATCGAGTTTATGATCCCGGGCTACCAGCGGGTCGCATCGGTCTCACGCGAGACCCAACAACGCGTGATGGCCACACGCCTTGTGATCGCTATCCACCGCCACCAACTCCGTCATGATGTGTTTCCAGAGTCGATAGAAAAAATCGATGCCGACCTCCTCGGGTTTGATCCCATCGACGCGTTCACAGGGGAGTTGCTGGGATTCTACCTTATGGAAGACACACCGATCGTCTATTCAGTCGGCTCAGATCTCGACGACGATGACGGGGCGTATCTCTGGGCGTTCGGCGATGCCCCCCAATGGGTGATCCCAGAAGAAGTTGGGCAGCGAAAGGCAGATGGATCTTGGGATCTCGATGGCGATTGGTTGTTGTTCCCGGTGATCGGCCACTAAGCATTGCCCATCACAAAGGTCCCCCGGCCCCGATCCTTCATCGGCCCAGGAAACTGCAATGCACGACCATGCGCCGCCACCCATACGCCGGGCTCAAAGGTGCTCGCTGCGAACAGCGATTCGGTCAGGTTCTGCAGCGCATCAGACCGCTTCATCTCAAACGGCCGCATCGCCCCCGTCAAGATCACAGGCACATGCAGATCCGTCAGCCGCTCGCAGAGGTACTCGCCGGTCTCGCATAGGGTGTCCGTCCCGTGCAAAATCACCACGCCGGAGCAATCGGTGGGGGACTCTTGATTCCCAATCACAAGCTCCACCGCTCCAGCGATCCGCTTGCGATCACCCGCCGTCATTTCCAGCGAATCCTTGCTCATCAGCTGCATCGTGTTGATCGCGGTATCCTCAAGGCGGAGCAGCCGGAGCATCTCCTGGACAATCGAGGCCCGATTGGCGAGGGTCCCCGCCTGCTCGTCGTAGGTCTTCTCGATGGTGCCGCCGGTCGAAATGAGCGTGATCTGTTGCATGGGTATAAGATTATGCCTTGATCCGTCGATGATCCGGATGAGAAGAGGAGTGTTTTTCGATGCCGATGATGTCCCCCCAAGAAGCCTACATGCTGGGCAAGGAAAAGTTTGTCCTCGGGCATTATCGGGCCGCGATGCGGATGGCCGAACCGCTCTACCGCCAGCACCCGCACCACCCGCCGATCGTCGCCCTCTATGTCTCGATCCTCCTGCGTCTTCAAAGACCCGCCGAAGCCGTCGCGATCGCCAAACGCTCGCTGCGAACGGTCAACCTCCCCGTACACCGCACCTCGCTTCTCATGTCGATCGCCGACGGGCTCAAGCAGCTCAATCGGTTCGAGGAGGGTATCGAGTTCGTCAACGATGAACTCAAGGCCCACCCAGACGACCCGTACCTGATCGAGCTGCACTCGCACTTGTATTCGATGATCGACAAAAATGAGCTTAGCGCGCCGGTCTCGGACGAGGCATGGAACCGTGGGCTCCACCACATCGCCATCGCCACCGCCTACACCCGCTCGGTGATGGACACAGATCAACTGCAAACCGCCGTAGACCGACTCGACGGATCTCTCCAAACCGCCGACCAAGGAACCGAAGAGGCAAGTCTCATCATGAAATCAACCGGGTACACCCAACTCGGACACGCCTACAACAAACTCAAACGCTACGACGACGCCATGGATGCCTACCGCACAGGCAACCAGTTGCACCCGAATCAATACAACGATCAAGACACACACGCACGCGCCAAATCACTCCTCGATGCCTGGACCCCCGAATCATTTGTCGGCGTCCAACGCCCAG
>JAESUL010000319.1 GCA_016763115.1 Phycisphaerales bacterium
TGCCATCTTTACCGATGCTCAACCATCCAAACCGCCCCCACATACCCTACAGTCGTGGACCATGATCGACCTGAAAGCATTGCGTAAAAACCCCGAGCGATTCATCACCGGCGCCGAGCAAAAAGGCGTCGATGTCGATATCCCCAGGCTCGTCGAACTCGACGCCCAGATCCGCGCCCTCAAAGCCGAGCAAGAATCACTTAGAGCCGAGCAAAAGGCACTCTCCAAAAAAAGCGGTTTCTTCATCGGGGATCTTATGAAGAAAATAAACAACCCTACATGCCCAGAGAGTAGAAAGGCGGAATACCAAGCCGAGGTCAAAGAGATCAAATCCGCCCCGGCCGCCCTCAAAGCCCAGATCCAGCAACTCGACGAGCAAATCGCCACCATCGAGCCCGAAGTCACGACGATCCACCTGGGCATCCCCCAGCCCGCCGACGCAGATGTCCCGGTCGGCAAATCCGCCGACGACAACATCGAGCGGAGCACCTGGGCACCGGATTGGTGGGACAAGAACAAATCATTCCAAGCCAACAAGGGCTTCAAGCCCCGCACGCACATCGAACTCTGCGCCATGCACAACCTCGTCGATTATCCGCGAGGCGTCAAAATCGCCGGCTCACGCAGCTACATCCTCACCGGCGACGGCATGCGCCTGCACCAAGCCATCCTCCGCTACGCACTCGACACCATGGTCAACCAAAACGGTTTCAAGCCCATGAGCGTCCCCGTGCTTGTCCGCGAAGAAGCCATGATCGGGACTGCCTTTTTTCCGGGCGGCAAAGACCAAGCCTACGAAGTCAACGAAACAGCACGCGGCGGCGGGCACGACATGTACCTCACCGGCACCGGCGAGGTCGGGCTCATGGGTATCCATCAGGATGAAATCCTCGACGAAGCAGACCTCCCGCTGAAAATGGTCACCGTCTCGACCTGCTTTCGGCGTGAAGCCGGCGCAGCGGGCAAGGACACCGCCGGGTTGTATCGCATCCACCAGTTCGACAAGGTCGAGCAGGTCATCATCGATGTCGCCGACGAAGCAACCTCACGCAAACACCACCAAACGATGATGGGATTCGTGCAATCGCTCCTACAAACACTCCAACTCCCCCACCGCTTGCTGCAATGCTGCACCGGCGATCTGGGCACGAAGAACGCCGACATGATCGACATCGAATGCTGGATGCCCGGTCGCGGCGACGAAGACGATTCCGGCACCCCCACCGGCGACTACGGCGAGACCCATTCCGCATCGCGTTTGTACGATTACCAGTGCCGACGACTCAACATGCGCTACCGCCAAGGCGGCGACGCGGGCAAGGGCCCAACGACGATCTGCCACTCACTCAACAACACGGTCGCCGCAAGCCCCCGCATATTGATTCCGCTCTTGGAGATGCACCAAAACGCCGACGGCTCGATCAATATCCCGGTGCCATTGCAGCCGTACATGAACGGGCAGGAGAAAATATCATGACAAACACACCAAAGACATGGATGATTCGCTCTCCAAGAGGGACATTCGCCGAGGACTGGGAAGAAATCGGGATCGTTGCCATTGGATATGGCGGCATAGGCGGAGACATGAGCTCGTTCCATGATTGGAAAAAGGCCGTTGACCACTTCGTTCATACAACAACCGGACAACGCTGGAGTAAAAACCAACTATGGCAAGTCGCTCGTTTTAGTACAGAGCCGAGAGAAAACGATCGTGTCATCACTTACGACACTGGACGCAGAGAGTATCTCTACGGCCTTCTCGGCAACTACAGATTTGAAGCTGATTCCAAGAACAATCAACCGCATATCCGCGAAGTAAAATGGCAAGGACGAATTTCTCGCGACGATCTTTCCAAGAAAGCAAAGAATGGATTAGGTGCAACACTGACCATTTTTACGGCAAGAAAAGATGTTGCTGATGAGATTCACAGACTAATCACCGGCGAATCGCCTGCAGAACCTGAAACCAGCCTGGCAGACAACGACAGTGTCCAACTCGATAGGGAGGACAGTTCTCTTATTCTGAGCAATGGTGACTTTGACGAACTCAATGACATCGCGACTGAACAAATCAAAGACCGAGTAATGTGTCTGGATGATTCAGAAATGGAACATCTTGTCGCAGGGCTGCTCCGCGCAATGGGCTACAAAACTCGGGTGAGTCCGGTGGGTAGTGATCGCGGCCGAGATGTCATCGCCTCACCTGATGGTCTAGGATTTGAGCACCCCAGAATTGTCGTTGAGGTCAAACACCGCAGGAATGCAATCAGCGCCCCAGACATTCGTAGTCTATCCGGAGCACTCACACCTACAGACCGCGGGCTCTTTGTCAGCACAGGCGGATTTACAAAGGATGCACGCTATGAGGCCGATCGTGCTAATCCGCCGATTACACTTCTTGATAGCGATGAACTCGTCCAGCTACTCACCGCCAACTATGAAAACACAGACCCTCAAACCAAAGCACTTGTTCATCTCAAACCGCTCTACTGGCCCGCATAATTTTTTCGGTGTAAATCTGTAAAATGCTCAACACCCCACTCGCCGGGCGGGTATTGTTTGGTATGCCAACCCTTATCTCCAAACTCATCCAGACCCCGCTGTGCTCCATGCGTGCCGCGGCCTCCGATCGTGGTATCTGCCTGCTCGAAATGGGTTCGCCGGACCGAAATCAACGCGAACAAGCCGAACTCGAAGCCGCGTTCGGGACGAAGATGACGACCGGCGACCATCCACTGCTCGATCAACTCGAATCCGAACTCGGTGCGTTTTTCGCCGGCGAGTTGACCGACTTTGCGGTGCCGCTCGATACGCCGGGCACCAACTGGCAACAACGCGTCTGGAAAGCACTCTGCGAAATCCCCTTCGGTGAAACGATCAGCTACGGGCAACTCGCCGATCGGCTCGACAACCCCGGCGGGTCGCGGGCCGTCGGGCTCGCCAACGGCAAGAACCGTGTCAGCATCGTCATCCCATGCCACCGTGTGATCGCTGCCGACGGCACCCTGCACGGGTACGGCGGCGGGCTGGACCGCAAACGCTGGCTGCTCGATCATGAGGCATTGCACAGCGGCGCAGGATTGTTCGGCTGATTACATTCATCAGCCCCATCCTACTCTATTTTGTTTCTCAGAGCCCGAATCGTTCCAGCGGGATGGTGCCGTTGATTTCTATGGCTTCGGGTTCGCCCCTCGACCGCAGTTCCTCGATCAACGCCAACAACTCTTTCCGAGGCGGCGCAATGAACTCCATCGGCTCCTCGGTGATCGGATGCACAAACCCCAGCAGCCCGGCGTGGAGTGATTGACGATCAATCACGACCTTGCCTTGCGCGTCGATGAACGATCGCCCGCCGTACATGTCGTCGCCCACGATCGGATGCCCAAGATGGGACATATGCACGCGGATCTGGTGCGTGCGCCCGGTTTTGAGTTCGAGTTCGATCAGCGAATAGCCGGCCTTCCCAATCGTGTACCGCTCACGCACCCGGCACACCGTAATACTCGCCTTGCCAAGTTCATCGTGGCGCACGACGCGTTTTTCACGCATCCCCTTGGCCTTGGACTGGTGCGGGCCCAGCGGCAACTCGATCGTCTGCGTATCAACACCCACACGACCATGCACCACCGCCAGGTACCGCTTGTCAACCTTGCGCTGCTCGAACTGCTGCCCCATTTTCCAGTGCGCTTGATCCGTCTTGGCAAAGATGATGCACCCGGAGGTATTGCGATCAAGCCGATGAACCACGCCCGGACGGGCGAACTCTTGCCCGACGGTGGACAACTCGCCCGAACTGCGATTGGCAAAGTGGAACGCGAGCGCGTTAATCATGGTGCCTCGGTTTTCTGATCGCGCCGGATGCACAATAATGTCGGGCGATTTGTTGAGCACGATGATGTGCTCGTCCTCGTGCAGCACGACCAACGCGATGTCCTCGGGTTCAATCTCGCCCGACGCCGGCTTAGGAATTGCCAGCGTGATGCGGTCCTTGAGCCGAAGCTTGGTCGATGCCTTGGCGGGCTTGTCGTTGACAAACGCCTGACCCGAATCAATCAGTTTCTGCAACTGGCTTCGGCTCATATGCGTCACCCGCGAGGTGAGGTATTTATCAAGCCTTGTGTTGTGATCGCGGAGCATCTCGAAATGCACACGAACCACAAACGAGTCATCGCCACGCTCTCTGGCTTGTTCGTAGGCAGCGAACACCGCATCGGGATCAACCTTGCCGCCGGGCGACAGCACGCTGCCGCCCTCGGGGTGGTCCGATTGCTCGGTCACGGCGTGGCGGCGGGTTCTGGATCGGTTTCTGGATCTGCCGCGGGCTCGTCTTCAGGCTCGGCTTGCGGAGTTGTTTCAGGAATCGCTTCTGGAGTCGCCTCTGGCTGGGTTTCGATCTCGGGCGATTCATCGACCGGGGTGTCGATCACCTGCGGGTCCGATTCAATCGTCGGCAGCGAAGAGTTCATGATCTGATCAATAATGTCCTGCGAGATCCGCTCTTCACCGGGCAAGCCGACAAGCTGGTCGTCGCTGGGCAACGCGGGCACATCGTTGAGGGAACCCGTGCCCTCGGCGCGCTGCTCGGCAAACGAAGCCAGAATCGGGTACCCATTGTCGCTCGCGATCTTGGCCGCACCGGTGTACAACAACTTGGCACCGTCGAAGTCACGCTTGCTTTCTTTGACGACCGCCATGCGGATGCGCGCCTGGATCGCCAAGATGGCTTTGGAATCTTTGCCCGCCGTCAGGTCGATGACCTGCTGGGCGAGCTGCCCGGCTTGGTCGAGGTACGCCGTCCGCTGGGTCTCGTCGAGCATCTCGTTCTCGTCGCGGGGCAACCCGGTGAGCGGGTCAAGATCGGCGCCCGGTTCGATGCCGCTGACGAAGGCACGCAAGAAAATATCGGTGGTCTGCAAGAGCGCGAGTTCAGGCACCGCACGCACGCCCTTGTATTCGTTGGCGAGTGTCTTGAGTGATGCCGGCGATGGGTTATCGCCCGCACGCACCGCTTCAAGATTGCTGAACGCGCTATTGATCTTCTCGATCTTCTTTTTCTGCATCCATTGCATCCCGGCGTAGGTCAACGCCGCGATGGCCAGCACCATCAGTACCGGCGAACTCCACTTATTGAGAAAATCGACAAACTCCTGATTGACCCGCGATTCGTTGAGCCCCTCGCCCTGGCTGATTTCTGTCTGACGATCGTCCATAGTTGGGAACTCTCCAAATGCGTGATTCAATCCCCGCCCAGATCAATGCTTACCAGTTTACGCGAGGGGGCATGATCGTAGCAGACCCAGAGCCAAAAGGCTCAATCCGCCCAGAACCGCCACGGGCGACGATCGCCAAGAACCGCAGGCGGAACCAGCACATCACGCACCCCAGAAACCAAGTCCCCCAGCCCCGAACCATCCAACGAAGAGGTCCGGATGCCCTCCAATCCAGCATCCCCACCCCGATCCGCCCGTGTCCGCACCACCACGATCGGCGTGGTCGGCGAAATCGCCTCTGCAAGCCGAGCATCCATGCCAACTCCAGCAATACCTCGCTCTTGCTCGCCCGCATCAACGCAATGCACCACCAGATCGGCCCGCCGAACCATCTCCGCTGCGATCATCACCGCGTCGTCATCGTCCACCGCGTCATCCATCCCGGGCGTATCGACCCACCGCACCACCAGCCCGCCCAGATCAA
>JAESUL010000027.1 GCA_016763115.1 Phycisphaerales bacterium
CGTATGCAACTTGGTATTTTGCAATTTTGCCAATAACCAAAATGTCGTCCCGGGTGCGGAGCGATCGGGCACGACGATGCTGCGGCTGATGCTCGATCACCACCCGCAGATTACCTGGCTCAATGAGTTTGAGTACGCGGTGGATTTGGTATCTGATGACGGCGGGTATCCTGATACTGATGTATATAAGGAGTGGCTTGCCCAGCACCGAATTTTTCAAGCGACTGGATTCGGTGTGGATGCCGCGTTGGAGTACGCGGCGGTTGTCGATGGATTCTTCGATCAGCGTAAAGAAAGCACTGGGAAACCGATCGCGGGCGCGACGGTGCACCGTGACTTTGATCGGTTGTTGGGGTTGTATCCCGATGCGCGGTTTATTCATCTTGTCCGTGATCCGCGCGATGTTTCGCCTTCGGTGATTCGGATGGGTTGGGCGGGCAATGTGTACACGGCGTGCACGCCTTGGGTCCAGGCCGAGGGGTGTTGGGATCGGGTTGCTTCACGGATTTCGAAAGAGCAGTGGATTCAGATACACTATGAAGAGTTGCTCGAGGACCCCGAGCGGGAACTCGCGCGGGCGTGCGGGTTGATTGGGGTTGTGTTTGATGCTGCGATGTTGGATTTTCATATGGATACGAGTTATAGCCCGCCGGATAGTTCAGCGGCGCAGCGTTGGAAGACAACGCTGAGCAAAAAACAGGTTCGGCTTATCGAGTCACGGTGCGCCAAGGTGATGGCTGATCGCGGGTATGAATGTGTCACGGCTAATCCGCGCGGGCCTACGGCGGTTGGCCGGGCGTATTTTTCATTGCAGAGCCGGGTTTCGCGGATGGGGGCGCGGATCAGCCGATTCGGCTTTGGGCTCTGGGCAAAGGGTATTGTTTTTAAGCGGTTCTCGCCGAACAAAGCGTACCCACGGGTGAAGGCGCGGATGGACGAGAATACCAAGAGCAGGCTTCAATGACGGATTTGGGTCGCAAAGAACTCGCGGTGATCGTGCTCAACTACCGAACGCCGGGGTTGGTTCTTGATTGTCTGGAAACACTCGAGCCGGAGGTTGCGGGGGTTGATGGGTTCGAGGTGGTGGTGGTTGATAACTGCTCGGGCGATGACTCTGCGGGTCTGATCGAACACGGGATCGTAGATCGTGGTTGGGAAGGTTGGGCGAGGGTGGTTCGGTCGGCGGTTAACGGCGGGTTCGCAGCGGGGAACAATGTTGGTATCCAGGCGAGCGATGCCGAGATGTATCTGCTGCTCAACTCGGATACGCTTGTTCGCCCCGGTGGGATCGGCGCAATGGTGGATACGATGCGAGAGCATGATGATTTGCACATGCTTGGTGCTCGGCTTGAATGGCCCGATGGACAGTACCAGGTCAGCACTTTTCGGTACCGGACGCCGATCTCGGAGTTGATATCCGGTTCGCAGCTCGGCACCATCGGGCGTGCGTTGCCTGGGCATGTGGTTGCACGCGAGTTGCATGAGTTCACGGTCGGGATTGACTGGGTGAGCTTTGCATGTGTTCTGATTCGGCGTGAAGTGATTGATCGAGTGGGGTTGCTTGATGAGCGGTATTTTATGTACTTTGAGGACATGGCGTACTGCCGAAGGGTGACCAAGGACGGGATGCGGATCGGGTACCAGCCTGCGGCGCATGTGGTTCATCTGCGGGGCGGGTCTTCGCCGGTCAAGGACCAGACGCTGTTGCGGAAGCGGCGTCCGGGGTATTTTTACGCGGCAAGGGCGCACTACTTTCGAGATTTCTATGGCTTGGCAGGCTTTGCTGTCGCCAATGTTCTCTGGACTATTGGCTGGGTGCTTGGATCGTTGCGAGGGCGCAGCGGTGCGGTGGCCAAGCAGTATCGAGATATCTGGTGCTCGCCAAAGCACGGCGTTGAGATCGGGGGCAGCGATGACGAATCATGATTCAATGATGCCCGACTTTGTGGTCATCGGGGCGATGAAGTGCGCGACGAGTTCGCTGCATGACCAGTTGGATCGGCAGACTGGGATCTCGATGTCTGATCCGAAGGAGCCGAACTTCTTTAGTGATGGCCCAAACTTTGCCAAGGGGATGGACTGGTACCGGGCGTTGTTTGCTTCGATGCCCACTGGGGATCTAAAGGGGGAGTCGAGCACGCATTTGACCAAGTACCCGGTGCATCCGGATTCGGCAAAGCGGCTGCACGAATCGTTGCCCGATGCGAAGCTGATCTATGTCATGCGTGATCCGATCAAGCGGATTGTTTCGCAGTACATTCATGAGTGGTCCCAGCACACGATCAGCACGGATATCAATCTAGCGATCCGCGAGCACACACGGCTGATCGCGTACAGTTCGTATGCGATGCAGATTGAGAAATATACTGAACTATATGATCGGGCACAGGTATTGCCGGTGTTCTTTGAGCGGTTGATGGCGGAGCCTCAGGCGGAGGTTGAGCGGATCTGTGCGTTCATTGGGTACAAGGGCAATGGGCAATGGGAGAGTGAATCGGGGGCGCAGAATACATCGCAGCAGCCTCAGCGCCGATCGGCCCGGCTTAATGCGGTGCTCGATGTTCCGATGGTGAAAACACTTCGGCGGGCGCTGATGCCCGAGTCCTTGCGGAGCCGAATCAAATCACGATGGACGATGAAGGGCAAGCCCGAGTTTACAAACGAATCGTTGGAGTACCTCTGCGAGCAGTTGGATCCGGACCTCAATACGCTGGGCATGATGGTTGGGCGAGGGCTCTCGTGTAGTATGTATAATGATGCTGTTGTCCAAGGGGAGAGCCCCGAGTGGGTCGATGCGGGGGCGGTGCGATGATGCGTATTGGCGTGGTTGTGATCGGGCGTAATGAGGGCGAGCGGCTTAAGCGGTGCCTGGAATCGGCAATGGTATCGACAGAGCGTGTGGTGTATGTCGATTCGGGTTCGACCGATGGGTCTGTGGAGTTTGCCAAATCCATCGGGGTCGAAGTTGTCGACCTTGATACTTCCATCGCCTTTACCGCAGCCCGCGCACGCAACGAAGGGGTTGCCCGGCTGATTGAACGGTGGGGCGATGTCGAGGCGGTTCATATGATTGATGGCGACTGCACCTTTGTGGAAGGATGGATTGAAACCGCTTCGGTGTTTTTGGAAGATCATCCCAAGGCTGCGGTGGTGTGTGGGCGTCGGCGTGAGCGGTTCCCCGGTGCGAGTCGGTACAACCGGCTGTGCGATTTGGAATGGGATACCCCGATCGGCGTGGCCAAATCATGCGGGGGCGATGCGATGTTTCGGCTCGATGCGTTCAATGACGCTGGCGGATATCGCTCGTCATTAATTGCGGGCGAGGAACCGGAGTTGTGTGTTCGGATTCGCGCAGGCGGATGGACGGTGCATCGGCTCGACCATGAGATGACGCTGCACGACGCGGCGATGACACGGTTTTCGCAGTTCTGGCAACGCGCCAAGCGGGCGGGGCATGCGTACGCGGAGGGTGCGGTGATTCATGGGCGCGGGGTCGACAAGCATGGCGTGAAGCAAACCCGATCGGCGATTGTGTGGGGGTTCGTGTTTCCGATTGTTGGGCTGGCTTTGGCGTGGTGGACCTTTGGGATCTCGGTATTGGCGGTGCTGGGATTGTATGGCGCGCAGGGGTTGCGGATTCGAGCGATGAGTTTGCGACAAGGGAGATCGAAAGAGGACGCGACGCTTTTGGCGATTTTTACGATGCTCGCCAAACCAGCGCAGGCGATGGGTTGGTTGTTGTACTGGCGCAGGCGGGTGTTCAAGCAGCAAGCGACGCTGATCGAATACAAAGGTGCGGGGGGGAACGATGGGTAAGCAAGCACGGATTTTGTACATGTCCGGGTCGGTCCCGGTGCGCTCGGAGACCTTTGTGTACCGTGAGATTCTGGCGTTGCGCGCGATCGGGGTCGATGTACGCACCGCGTCGGTTCATGCGCCGGTGCATGGGCTTGATGACGGTGTGCTCGATCAGATGGCCAAAGAAACAGTTGAAATCTATTCGTCGGGCAAGGGCAAGATTGTGCTGGATGTGCTCGCGGAGTTGTGTACCCATCCTCTACGGACGATCGGCACGATGATGCGGGTGAAACTCGATGCGTTGTTTTCGGCGGATGTTCTCTTCAAGCGTCGGGCGAAGGTTGTTTGGCAAGGCATGGCCGGCGTTGCGCTCGCTCGGCGGGCTCGGCGGGTTGGGGTGACGCATATCCATGCGCATATGGCGCATGTGCCGACAACCATCGGGATGTACGCGGCCAAGCAGTTGGGGGTCTCGTTTAGTTTTACCGGGCACGCGATTGACCTTTTCCCGAACCGGACATTGCTGCGTGAGAAGCTTGAACGGGCCGCGTATGTCAACTGTATCAGTTATTGGCACCGGCGGTTCTATCAATCCATTCATCAGCGTGGCGATGAGGACTACCCAGTGGTTCGTTGCGGGGTGGATACGACGCGGTACCAGAATACGCCCGCGCCGGGCCGAGAGGTGCTCGAGGTGTTTTCGGTTGGTCGGCTTGTCGAGAAGAAGGGGATGGATGTGCTGATCGATGCTGCCCGGGTGATTGGCGAGCGGGGCGAGATGAAGATGCGTGTGCGTATTGCGGGCGGCGGGCCGGAGGGTGATCGGCTTGCGGCGATGGTTGCGGATCTGCCCGATGGTGTCGAGGTGGAGTTGATCGGCGAGATCGACAACGACACC
>JAESUL010000320.1 GCA_016763115.1 Phycisphaerales bacterium
TCGTCCGCCCCCGCCCCCGCTTCGCCTGCCTTCGCCGTCGTTGTCTCTGTAGTTGTCGCCCATGGAATGACCGTTCTGCCCCGAATCAGGGCGTTTGCCGAACCGGGCGATCCATGCTGCCCTCGGCTCCAGATAAAGCACCGGCACATCGCCGATGAGAGGGGGATTGTAGCCTGTTTGTTTTCAGGGGCTTGAGGGATTAGGAAGGAAGAGGGGAGGAAGAGGAACGCAGAGGTCGCCAAGATCACGCAGAGGCGCAGAGAAGAATCTTGAAGTGTGAAAAATCCAAAGGCAATACCAGTGAAACAAGATCAGTCCGAAGGCTTGGCTTCACTTGATTCACTGGGTTGTACTTGGTGTTGTTTTCTTCTTCTGGGGACAAACCTATTGATAATTCCAACGATAGCAAAAACGCCGGCGGCTGTGAAAAACGAAACGACAACCAACGGCAACTCGCTCGCATTTGTAATTGCAATTGTGGTCCAACTCAGCATCCAAAGGATAAGTGACCACATGATGAGTTCAAAGATATTCATTCTACTGCTGCCTCTTTTTCTATCTCATTCTTCTCTCTGCGCCTCTGCGTGAACTTGGCGTCCTATGCGTTCCTCTTTGCCTTACTCTTTATTCCCCAGTTCATACAGCATCATGTGCTTGCACGCTGCATGGGTCGCGCTCGCGGCGGCGGCCAGCCACCCGGCGTACCCGTCGCGAAAGGCCTGCTTGAGCACGAGTTGTTTCAAGAACGCGCCCGGCGGCGAGGTCATCAGTTTCCACGCCGACGAACGGACGCCCGAGGCGTGCAGGGTTTGTGCGCTGATCTTGGCGAGATCGAGCTGGCTTGAGAGCTGGTCGGCGAAGGACTCGAAAGCCTCATGGATCAAGATGCCATCGAGCACGCGAGCTTCGATTCCCTGCTCGAGTTCCACCGAGTCGTGCGGCTCCACCCCGCCCGACCATGCACGCCCTTCATGAACGAGTTGTGTGCGCACAAACCGGAGCCGATGTTCGGGTTGCCAGGCGTGTCTGAGAAGTTTTCCACGGTACTCGACCATCCGCCGAAGCTTGGCAGCGTCGATGCCTTGGGCGATCGCATCGCGGAGAGAAGCAGCGAGTTCGGGTGTGAGTGGTTCGTCCGAATCGAGGCACAGCGTGTAGGTGTGCGAGCAGGCTTGCATGCCGAGTTGCTTGGTCCGCACATACCCACGCCAGTGTGTTTGGATCAACACCACCTCGCATCGGTCCTTGCCCGACCATTGGCGGCAGGCATTGACCAGATCCATCGTTGCGTCTGTCGAACCCGAATCAATCACCACCAGTTGAGACGCCAGCCCACGGACAGATTCAAGCACCCGCCCGATGGTCCGCTCGTTGTTCTTGCATGGGATCATCACCGATAGATCGGCTGCCCTGGATTGGCTCGCATTGTCGCTCATGATGCACTACGCTAGGGCGATGAGCAAGGGAAGACTCAAACACACCAAAGTCATCCGCTACGCCCAAGACGGCGGGTTCGCGCCGGGCGAATGGCAGCGGGCGTTTGCGGCCGTCGAGTTTGCCACGCCGATCGCCAACGGCGACACCCATCGCGTGGGCGTGCAGATCACCAAAATGCGGACGATTGATGTCGTGATCCGCATCGAGATCGTCTCCGGGTTGTCAGGGCAGTTCTACGCGGCGTTCAAGAAAACGCATTCGGATTCGCTCTTCAAGCACCCCAAGCGGTGCAAGAAAACCATCGAGGGCGCGGGGCGCCCGCTCGCGTTGCTTAGCGGCAAGTTCGGCGGGCGTTCGGCGCGGGTGCTTGTCTGCAAGGCACGATCCTAAAGATTACCGGCATCCCCTCTTGCGCATTTGGCTCCGATCTGCTAGAGTAGCACATGCCTCCAAAGAAGAAGAAAACGCCAGCCCCTTTGTCGCGCGCGCACCCGGACACCGGCGTGAGTGCCCAGGTCCGCACTGGTGACTGCCGAGAGCAGCTCACCAAGTTTGATGCTGTGCGCACAAGCAGTGTTGATCTGGTCTTCGCCGACCCGCCTTTCAACTGGGACCGTGATTACGATCGGCACCAGAGCGGCGGCGCTTGGGATGATTCGGCGATGTCTCGCCAAGAATACCTTGCGTTCACCTATGAATGGATTGATCTGTGTGTTGATTCACTCGCTGACCACGGGTCGATGTGGGTCAATATCCCCGACGACAGCGCGGCCGAGATTGTTGTACATCTCAAAGCACGCGGCATGCACATGGTCAACTGGTGCGTGTGGCACTACCGATTCGGGCAGAACACCAAGGGGCGGTTTATCAACTCCAAGGTTCATGCGTTGTATTTCTGCAAAGATCCCAAGAACCGGACATGGAACGCTGACCCGGTGCTTGAGGAGTCTGATCGACGCGCCATCTATGGCGACAAGCGCACCGAATCCAAGCGCGACGGGATGCCCGCGGGCATGCGCGTGCCGATGGATGTTTGGTACGGGCAATACTGGGGACGCATCCAGGGCAACAACAAGGAACGCAGACCCAAGCACGACAACCAACTCCCCGAGGCCTACCTTCACCGCGTCATCGCGTGCAGTTCCAACCCCGGCGACCTTGTACTCGATCCGTTCCTCGGCAGCGGCACCACCGGCGTCGTCGCCCACGCGATGGGACGCAACTTCATCGCAACCGAGTTCTCCAAAGACAACGCCGAGATGGCCTTTGAGCGGATTATCGATGGCCCGGTGCGTGAACTCGGAGCGTTGCGTGGCGAATCCTCGGCCATCCACCCCAAGCGTGTTGCAACGACTGCAAGCCGATAAAGGGATGAAGAGAGGTTTTATCAGCCCGTACAAACAGCCTATTGGTACGAAGAATATCTGGGATTCCTTGAATATATACCCAATCCGTGGCATTCTATAGATAATGAAGAAACGCCAAACCAATCTGTATGTGTGCGCCACGGGTGCTGGACTGACCCTCTTCTTGAGCCCGGCTGCAATGGCGCAAGGCCCATCGTTCGTCCAGATTGATGAGCAGGACCATGCCTTCACCTCGTTCGTTCCCGCTGAGGACAACTATGTCGGGCGGCACAGCCTGATGTCTGGAGGGGTGAGCGTCGGTGATTTTAACAACGATGGGTGGCAGGATATGTACCTGCCCGGCGGAGGCACGCAGCCCGACCAACTGCTGATCAACATGGGCGATGGCACCTTCGAGAACCAGGCCGCGGCGTGGGGTGTTGATCGCTCAATCACCGCGATGGGCTCGGCTGTGGGCGATATCAACAGAGACGGGTACCCCGATCTCTATGTCGCCTCGTTTGGCAAGGGCGATGAAATGGCGGCGGTTGGCAAGTGCCTGCTCTATCTCAATAGGGGTCCGGACGAAAAGGGCAACTTCTCGTTCGAGGAGATCGGCGAGCAAGCCGGGGTGAACTACATTCTCGATCAGGTTATTGATGGCACCGGCGCAACCTTCGGCGATGTTGATCCCGATGGACACATGGACCTCGTCGTCAGCGCATGGGCACGCCATTCGTTCAGCACACGCATCTATCGAAATCTCGGCGACAACACCTTCGAGGACATCACCCTTCAAGTGATGCCCGACACCGGTTGGATGCGCGGGTTCACGCCCAAACTCATCGACCTCAACGGCGATCGGTACCCAGAACTGCTGCTCGCCAATGACTTCGGACAATCCAGGCTATTCATCAACGATGGAAAAGACGAGCAAGGAAATATCAGCTTTCAAGATGCGACCGATATCGCCAATATTTCTGAGGATTGCAACGGGATGGGTGCTTCGGTTGCCGATTTCAACGGCGACGGACTGCTGGACTGGTTCATCACCAATATCTACATCCCCGAAGAAGACTGCGGAAATACCCTATTCTACAACTCCGGATTCGATGAATCCGGCATCCCGCTCTATTCCAATCAAGCGACAGAGAGCGGGGTAGCTGATTCAGGCTGGGGCTGGGGTACGACCGCGGGCGACTATGACAACGACGGCGACCCTGACATCGTCACCACCAGCGGGTACAGCAATGTTCCGCTGGTTGACACCAGGCTCTTTCTCAACGACGGCACCGGCAGTTTCGCCGACAACGCAACCGAGGCCGGGCTCGGGTTCCAAATCCGTGGGCGTGGGATGGCACAACTCGACTACGACAACGACGGCGATCTTGATCTCGTGTTTGTCGAAGAACCCGGACCAACCCGCATCTACCGCAACGACACAGACAATGGCAACCATTGGCTCCGCCTCAAACTCATCACCCGATACAACAAGTGCCTCGCCCCGATGGGCACCGGCACCAGAGTGACCGCCTACGCCGGGGATTCTGTGCAAGTCCAGGTGCTCGCCTCGCCAACGACCTACCTCGGACAATCCGAGATGATGATCCACTTTGGGTTCGCCGACAACGAGGTCGTTGAGCGCCTTGAGTTTGAGTGGGCCGATGGGCGGACGACGATCATGACCGATGTGCAGACCAACCAGATCCTTGATGTCGTGGTCTACCACCCCGCCGATCTCACACGCGATGAGAATATCAATCTCCAGGACATCTTCGCGTATCTTGCGCTCTTCAACGCCCAAGACCTCGCCGCCGACACCGACGAGAACGGCTCGATCGACTTCGATGATGTCACCGGGTTCATCGATGTCTTCGTCTCCGGATGCCCGTGACCCCCGCGTCGCAGAATACCGCAATCATCCATATCAAAGCGGTCCCCGCTGTCTCGCGTGACTAGGTGGCCGGGCGTCTGGGCGATCGGCTCAAGGTCCGCGTCACAGCACGGCGTCGGAGGATAGAAAAGCCAACTAAAGCGGTCTGTCGGCTCCTCGCCAAGCACCTGCATCTCAAGCCCGCCCAGGTCCGAGTCGTCGGCGGCAAGACCAGCCCCGAAAAACGGATCGAGATCATCGACGCCGATCCAAACGCCGTCGCTGCACTCTTTGAGTTCTAAAGGCACTACACTGCCCCGGAGAACCCTGTGCACAACGACCAACCATCTGATCTTGGCGCATCCGAACGCTTTGTCTCGACGCGCCGTGCCCACCGCGACGAGACCGCCGAGGACTACACCGAAGCGATCGACCAGCTTATCACCCAGCACGGGTGCGCCCGCGTGGGCGAGCTCGCCGAGTTGATGGGTGTGAGTCATGTCACGGTCACCCGGATTATCGCTCGTTTGCAGCGTGAGGGGCTTGTAGAAACCGAACGCCGCAAGCCCATCACCCTGACCCAATCCGGGCAACTCGTCGCCCGCGCATCGCGGATGCGTCACGAGGTGGTGCTCGGCTTTCTGCTCGCAGCCGGTGTACCGATCGAGCAAGCACGGATCGACGCAGAGGGAATCGAGCACCATGTCTCTCAAGAGACGCTCGAAGCCCTCCGCACGCTGACGGCAAAGCTCGGCAACTCGGTCCAATAGGTAGCTGAGCATCGTCCGATACGGGCGCCGGTTCTTTCCTGGTCGGCTCAGAACGCACCAGTGAGCCCATTGGCATCGTTCAAATCTGCATCGGCTCGCAACGGTGCCGTTTCCATTGCAGTTTCTCCTTTGGCCAAGTTCTTGGCTTGTACTTTGGGGGAAAAATCATGCAGTTGTCAGCCGCGCCTACCCGGCGGGACCGTGACCAGATCACGCGGGTCACCATTGACCAAGGCGTTCATTTCGTTCGTATCGCCATACCGGACCTGCGGACACACGATATCAATCGGCTCCGCACCGAGCTCAGCGCCCTGTATGAACCAGGGGCGCCCTTGCGGATCGCGCTCTCGCTCAAGCGGGTCAATATCTTGTCGAGCGCGTGCATGGGAATGTTCGTCGAGTTCTCCAATGCCCTTGCCCCCGTCGGGGGATCGCTGGTGCTCTACGAGGTCCCAAGGGACATCGCCAAGGTACTCAAAAAGCTCAAGCTGCACAAAAACCTCCCGATCTCCAAAAACGCGAATACCGCACGAAGGCTACTTTGTGCTCAACAAACGGATTCTCGGGTTCCATCGCATGAATCCGCGGCCTGAAATTGCCGATGCTCTCCGGGAATTGTGGATCAAGGCTCAACGACGCTCGTATGGGCTCTTGAATATCCGCTCGGATATCGGTCTATGGGTCTTTGTTTGCCCATATGTGTACACCGTGTTGAACCAACAACGCACCAACAACCAGATGTAGATGCCTGCTCGCGCATCGAGGAAGAAGTTTTATTATGGTTCCTAGCCCACTCTATCGACATGCAATCGTACTCGTCATGGCATGCGGCACCGCTGCGGCTCTTGGTGCAGACATCGCTGCCACCGCGTCCAACAACACCATCAAACTCGTCACCGGCGAGGTCAACCTCGCCACACTCCCCGATGCCAAGAACCCCATCGGGCGTGACGCACTCGTGCTTGGACGCCGCGTGGTGATTCAACTCGACGGCCCGATCGACGCCGATCGGAGAGCCGCGATCTTGGCGGCCGGCGTGGTGCTCGGCGACTACCTCCCCGACTTTGCCTATGTCGCCGACATGAAGAATGCCCGGCTCGACGCGCTGACCGTGCTCGACTTCGTCGCCCATGTCGTGCCCTACCAGAGCGTATGGAAGATTGATCCCGAACTCACCACCCGTGTTTTCGAGACCACCCTCCGTCGCGACATCGCAGCACAAGGTATCGTTCAGTCACATGTCTACCTGTTCCCCGCTGCGAGCATCACCGACACCACGATCGAGATCAACAAAATCCCCGGGCTCACCATCGCCCAGACCGAACTCGAGGACGACCGGTTCTTGATTCAGGTCTCCGGACCTCAAACTGCGATCCGCCAACTCGCCGATATCGATGCGGTCCAGTGGGTCGAGCCCGCACCCGAACTCACCTTCCGCAACTCATCAACACGCTGGATCATCCAGTCCAATGTCAACAACGATTTCCCGATCTACGACCAGGGCATCCATGGCGAAGGGCAACTCATCGCGGTCATGGACGGCAGGGTCAACCCAAACCATTGCTCGTTCACCGACCCCGAGGGCGACCCGTTCGGAAACAACCACCGGAAGATCCAGGCGTACAACTCCTCGACCGGTTCAGACTTTCATGGCACCCATGTCGCCGGCACCGCGATGGGTGACAATGGTGCCGATAACGATACCCGCGGGATCGCCTACGGCGCACGATTGATCTTTGACACCACGCCAAGCTTTAGTTTCAGCAGCATGAACGCGAGGCTGAACACGCACTACAACCAGGGCGCCGCGATCCACACCAACTCGTGGGGCAACGACGGGACCACCGCGTACGACGGGCTCGCACGCGCCATCGACAGCTTTAGTTTCAATAACGACGACAACCTGGTCTTGTTTGCGGTGACCAATGGCAGTTCGCTAAGAAACCCGGAGAACGCCAAAAACTGCCTCGCGGTTGGCGCCTCCCTAGACGCCAACTCCCAGGGTTCACACTGCTCGGGCGGGTCCGGGCCGACCTCTGACGGGCGGCGCAAGCCCGAGATCTATGCCCCCGGGTGCGGCACCAGGTCCGCCAGTTCCAGTTCACCGTGCGGCACCACATCACTCACCGGCACCTCGATGGCATCGCCCGCCATCGCCGGGGCGGCTGCGCTCGCACGACAGTACTACATGGACGGGTTCTATCCAACCGGAATCGCCCAAGTTGAAGACGAGTTCACCCCCTCGGGTCCGCTGGTCAAGGCGACCCTGATGAACTCCTCGGTCAACATGACCGGCATCAGCGGATTCCCCTCCAACCGCGAGGGCTGGGGACGGGTGCTGCTCGACAACGCGTTGTTCTTTGACGGCGATTCGAGGATGAATGTCGTGTACGATGTCCGCAACTCTTCAAGCGGCGCACTGCAAACCGGAGATGTCTGGGAAACCACCGTCACGGTCGAGACTTTCGGGCAACCGTTCAAGGCCACCCTTGTGTGGCACGATGCCCCCGCATCGACCAACGCCTCGTTCACACCGGTCAACAACCTCGATATCGAGGTTGATGTTCCGCTCCTCGGAACGATGAAAGGCAATGTGTTCAGCGGCGGAAACTCAACCACCGGCGGCAGCGCCGACACCATCAACAATGTTGAGATGATCCTCTTGACCAACGCCCCAGTTGGCGAATACACCATCCGGGTCAAGGGCACCGCGGTCAACAACGGCCCGCAGGGTTATGCACTGGTGATTACGGGAGATGTCTCCGAATCCATCGGCGGGTGCTCGTCGGCTGACCTCGCCGAACCATTCGGACAGCTGAATCTGCAAGATGTCTTTGCCTACCTCGCGTTGTTCAACAGCAACGACCCCTCGGCCGACCTGGCAGCACCATTCGGGCAGTTTAACCTGCAGGATGTCTTCGCCTACCTCACTGATTTCAACAATGGGTGCCCATAAGACCTACTGTCCGTCGTGACCATCGACGCGACACCAACCCCAATCATTCATCCGCCCGAGCAAGACCGCCTGTCTGTGCTCGGGCGGTTTTTGTTGGCCCTTGCTGACATCAAACTCGCCCACTCGGTGTTCGCCCTCCCGTTTGCAATCCTCGGCGCGTTTCTAGTTGCACCGAGACGAAGTGATCTCCCATTTCCAATCGACTGGCTCGATTTTCTTCCGCAACTGGCATTGATCGTCGTGTGCATGGTCTTTGCACGCACCTGGGCGATGCTGGTCAATCGTGTGGTGGACCGAAGGATCGATGCAGCCAATCAGCGGACCGCCCGCAGGGCGTTCGCTTCGGGAGCACTGAGCATCGGCGACGGTTCTCTCTTGCTCGGAGGCTCTGCGCTCGGGTTCATCGCGTGCTGCACCGTGTTTGGATTCTTGTTTTCCAACTGGTGGCCGACCATCCTGTCGGTCCCGGTGCTCATCTGGATCGGGTTCTACTCGCTGACCAAACGCTTCACCTGGCTCTGCCATGTTTTTCTCGGCGGCGCACTGGCGGTCTCGCCGATTGCGGCGGCAATTGCGGTCAATCCAGAACTCCTCACCAGCACACCAGCAATCTGGTGGATCGCCGCGATGGTGGTCTGCTGGGTCGCCGGCTTTGATGTCATCTACGCCATCCAAGACATCGAGTATGACCGTCAGGTCGGGCTCAACTCGATCCCCGCACGCTTCGGGTACAAAAATGCAGCGTGGCTCAGCCGAGGGCTGCACCTGCTGGCGATTGGTGCCTTGGTGCTCGCATGGCAAAGCACCGATCAACTCGGCGTGCTCTTCGGCACCGGGATCGCCCTGGTCGGATCGGTTCTGGTGCTCGAGCATATCGTCTTACAACGGAGAGGACAAGCCGGGATTCCGATGGCGTTCTTCACCCTCAACGGGGTGGTCTCGGTGGTGCTGGGCATCACCGGGTGCGTGGATCTGGTGTTCACCAGTGTTTCTTATTGAGATTTCAGTTAATCGTGAAATAAAGTAGACACCGCCCACCAAGCAGCGCATACTCTGGGTATGACACCAAAGCCAAGAGTCCCCAATGTACTTGTGCGTGCCCAGCTGGTCGAGGCTGAGGACCGCTTTATTGCTTCGTGGGGGCGGATGGGCTCGGTGTGGGGGATCAGCCGAACCATGGCCGAGGTCCACGCGCTGCTCTACATCACCGGCACCGAGATGTGCACCGACGAGATCATGAGTCGGCTCGGGGTTTCACGCGGGAATGTCTCGATGTCGGTGCGCTCGTTGCTCGAATGGGGCGTGATCGAGAAAGTCCGTATCGCTGGCGACCGTAAAGAGTATTTCCAGGCTGAGCAGGATGTCTGGTCGATGCTGCGTGCAATCGCGCGCGAACGGATCAAACGCGAGGTGGACCCGTTGCTCGATGTGCTCGACGAGATCGGCGAGCTCGCGCCCCAGGCTTCGAGAAACTCGCCCAAGGATGTCAAGGAACTCCAGGCCCGCATCGAGGCTGTACGCGACGGGTTCGGTGTCATCACCACCTTGTCGCACAAGTTCGCCGGCCCACGCGGAGCGGGGCTGCAAACCGCGGCCAAACTCCTCGCACGCGCACCCATCGGACGAACCAAAAAACACACACCTAAGCGAACGGGTGGGACCCGATGACCACCCACCCGTCTCCCCCATCACCCCCATCACCCTCGCCGATTAATGCTGCCAAGCAACCATCGCTTGATCGGTTCACCATTGTCTATCGCGCGGCTCGCCAATCAATACCCGCAACCCTCGCACCAAGCGGGACGGACCCAGTCATCGAACTGCACATCGGTCTTGATGCCCGCCGCGATTGTGTCACGCTGTGTTTGGTCGACCCGTCAACCCAGGCGTGCCGAATTGTGAACGCGCCAGAGACTTCGGTATCCGTGGTGCTCAGCAAAGGCGGATGGTTGCACCTCGACGCTCCGGGCGTGCTGAGTTGTTCGATCGCCGGGATTGCAACCGATTCGCCCGAACTGGTCTACGCCAAAGCCGAGATCCTTGGGCAACTCGGGCTCATCGGCGGACGGTTCGAGGCACCAACGCTCAAATCGGACGGATAACACTCACCCCGGCGAACAACCCGGCGACCTGGTCGCGCGGGATGGTCCTTGGTGCATAGGCGTTGTTGATCGGCTGAATCCGGATGTGCTCGTTGCCCTGCTCGTCGGTATGAAAATAGATCCGCTTGAAGGTCGTCTCGTGGTCGGGTTCCAGTCGGACAAAGCAGTCCATCCCATCGCGGATGTCTTTGACTGGCGAGAACACCACGATGTCGCCCTCGCGGTAGTCCGGTTCCATCGAGTCGCCAACAACCCTTGCTGCAAACGCATCGGGGTCATCGACATCGGGCGAGCGGATGTACTCGTCGGCGATCCCCGCGGGGTACCCCAGGTCCGTGAACTCCACCGGGTACCCGGCAGCAACACGATTGACCAGCGGGATCTCACGCGGCAAAGACACACTCTGCTGCGCCGAACCGGGCACGGATTGCTCTTTGGATGAATCCGCGGGCGCGGTTCCGTCGATTGCGCCGATGAGGCGTGAGAGCTCGCCGGACTTGTACAACTCGTCGAGTGACCCACCCTCTGATGCGCTCGTTGCAAGCAAACGGGCGAGTTTGATCGCCGAGCTTTCGCGTTCGCGCAGTGATTCGAGATCGCAGCGGATGGTTTCGGGGGTCTGATCCCACCGGGCGCAGTTGATCAACTCGCCCGGGGTGAAGGAGAGTGCTTCTTCGAGCCCGGTGATGAGTTCATCGCTGGGCGGGCCCTTGTGGGCGCGCTCCATACTCGAGAGGTACGACTTGGCGCACCCCACCCGCTCGGCGACCTGCGCCAATGAAAGGTTGAGTCTGGCTCGTCTTTGTTTGATCGTCGATGCGAACCATGCACCGGCTTGACGAGTGGCTTGGTCATGTTCGGCGGGCATAGTGTGGATTCCTTGAGGCCCAAATGAGAAGAGGGGTTGCGGGTTCAGGTGTCTGATCGGGGTAGGGTACGGCGTCTGTGCGCTGATTTGTGAAACTACCATACATTACCCTTGCATATCGTTCTGTATTTGGTGTACTATCCAAAAAGATTCGTTCTCTGTATTGGGGAAGTGTGTACTTATTGAAACTTATCCGCATTATCGCTTGACCCCGCCCGTTTCATCAGGTATCATGTTCTTATGAACAAGAAACAAGGCAAAGTAGGGCAAGCACGATCAGAGATCGTTGCACAGATTCCAATGGCGTGTGCGTGTGAGGATTCAGCGGTCGAGTTCATGGAATCTCGACGCTGGGGCGACACTCCCCAGTGTGCGTGTTGCGATAGCGAGAATGTCTATCAGCAGATGAACGCGGACAAGTCCAAGCGTGAGGCGCACTACCGCTGGCGTTGCCGGGATTGCAAGAAGCAATACTCCGTCCGTAAGGGCACCGTGCTAGAGGGCAGCCGAATCCCCCTCCGTCATTGGTGCTTCGCGTTCTGGGCCGCGTGTTCGTCTAAGAAGGGTGTGAGTGCAAAGCAGATTCAGCGTCAAACTGGGCTGTCTTACAAATCAGCACTGTTTCTTATGCACCGTATCCGCTTCGCAATGGCACCCTCAGAACCAGACCCCAAGCTCGACGGCATCGTGGAAGTCGATGAAACCTATGTAGGCGGTAAACCCCGCAATAAGGGCTGGAAGTTTGGCGACCCCAACCGCCGTGCCCAGTGGAGTACCAAAACCCGCGTAGTCGGTATGGTCCAGCGGGACGGAGAGGTACGGGCACAAGTCGCACCCACGATCACCGCGAAGAACCTACGCGAGATCGTCATGGGCAATGTGGACACCACCGCACGGCTTATCACA
>JAESUL010000321.1 GCA_016763115.1 Phycisphaerales bacterium
AAGCCCATCCCACTAAGAAAAACCTATTTGACCGTGTACGGCGTCTCGCCCAACGCTTCATCCACCTTCGTCAACCAATCCGCGTACCCCTCGCGTCCCATCAAGCCGAAGGTCGCTTTCTTGCCCGTCTCGACCGCTGGCTGGTCGTAGGCGTCGATCCCAAGCATCGCGCCGGCGTACGCAGTCGCGATCTGCCACAGCGAGATGAACTCGCCGACATGGTGCGCATCGACCTTGGGCATCTTGATCGTGAAGTTTGGACGCTGGGATTCGACCAATGCGTATTCCGTCGCCCGTTTCTCGGCGTTGAGTAGCCCGATCATCGACTTGCCTTCAAGGTACCCGAGCGCCTCGACGCCCATCCCGGTCGGGATGGTCAGGTCGGAATCAAACTCGCCGACCTCGACGAACCCGATGACCTTGTCGTTGGGTCCTTCGCGGTAGAGCTGGACCTGCGAGTGCTGGTCGGTGGTGCCCAGTGCGCTGATGGGGGTGAACCCGGTGAAGACGACCTCGCCGGTGGTGTCGTATTTTTTACCGAGTGATTCGGCCCAGAGCTGGGCGTACCAATCGCCGAGCAGTTTGAGGGAGTTGGCGTAGGGCATCAGCACATGGTTGGTTTTGCCCTTGCGGGTGCCGAGCTCGACGAGCAGCAGCGCGAGCATGGCCGCCGGGTTTTTGGTGAGATCCGGGTTGGTGCATCGTTTGTCCATTGCTTGGGCGCCGCCGAGCAGGGCGTCGATGTCGATGCCGCACATGGCAGCGGAGAAAAGACCAACGGGCGAGAGCACGCTGAAGCGTCCGCCCACGCCGTCGGGGACGGGGAGGGTGTCGATTCCGAACTGGTCACAGATCGTCCGCATGGTGCCCTTGGCGGGGTCGGTGATGGCGACGATGTGGGTGCTCCACTTTTTGCCGATGCGTTCTTGGAGCGCGTTGCGCACGATCATGAATGCGGCGGCCGTCTCGGCGGTCTCGCCGGACTTGGAGACGACATTGTACAGCGTGGTCTTTGGGTCACAAATATCAAGCACGGCCTGCAGGTTGTCGGGGTCTACATTGTCCACGACGAACAGGCGCGGGCCCGGGCGATCAGCGGTGTCGAGCAGGTTGTAGGTCGGTTTGTTGAGGGCTGCCTGGATGGCGATGTTGCCGAGGGCGGAGCCTCCGATGCCGAGGACGACGATGTTGTCAAAGCGTCCTTCGCACTGGTTGGCGACCGCGTGGACGGCGTTGAGGTGGGCCGACCGCATGGGCTCGTTGGCGAGCTCACGCCATCCTTGCCACCCGGTGCCTCGTGAGGCGTTGAGTTGCTTGGTGAGTTCGGCGATCCCTTGGGCTTGGCGCCCATTGGGATCAACACGAGCGGGGTCGAGCCCGTGGGGACCGACGCGGGTGGAAAGACAGTTGGCGTAATCAAGGGTGAGCATGGTTTAGGGTAGGAGGAGTCTCCCCAGTAGGCCCGGCATTCTGCCGGGCTCCGTGCAAACGCGTCCATCGAGAGAAGCCCGGCTGCAAGCCGGGCCTACTGTTGTGCATGATCCACCCATGGCACGATGTTCGGCCCGGACTCAAAGACGAGCCGCTCCCCTCCAAGTTCCGCTCGATCATCGAGATCCCCAAAGGATCGAGCAATAAATACGAACTCGACAAGCAGACCGGGATGCTCCGGCTCGATCGCGTGCTGTCCAGCGCGGTGTACTACCCGGCCAATTACGGGTTTATCCCCCAGACCCTCGCTGAGGACAACGACCCGCTCGATGTGTTGGTGTTCTGCGCCGAGAAGATCCCGACGATGTGCATCTGCGAGTCACGCGCGATCGGCGTGATGACCATGATCGACGACGGCGACCCGGACCATAAGATTATTTCGGTGCTCATCAACGATTCCGAGTTCGAGGAATACCAAACCATCGAGAACTTCCCCAAGCACACCTTCAAGATGCTCAAGCGATTCTTCGAGGACTACAAGCAGCTCGAAGGCAAGCAGGTCGAGGTCGACGAGATCCAGCCCGCAGCACGCGCCCACGAGATCATCGAAGACTCGCTGGCAAGGTACTCCGCGGCCCGTCAGTCCGGGGCGTTGTGAGCATCGAGTGCAGAGGGTGTTTTATGGAGAAACACCTGGCTTGAGGTAGGCAGCGAGTTCGCGGAGGACTTGAAGATCCTCTTCGGTAAAGCGGACCTCATGAGTGCCGATTTGGGCTCTGAGCGTATCTTGGTTGATTGCTTCAACGAAGAATAGAGTCGGTACATGGAACTCCATCGCATCGGTGTGGTGGGGGGCCTTGAACTGGCTGGCTAATCCCATTGAAAAAGTTGTTGTGTGAACTTCTAGCGTGCTTTGGGCGATGAGTTTGAGCGGGCTTTGGACCCAGTTGGTGACGGGGAGTCGGAGTGAGCCCGTGGTTGCAGCTGTCATTGAAACAGTTCGTGATGATTCAATACGGATGTTGCCTTCGATCCTCGTTCCAACCCTGAACATGACTTTGCCGAGTTCATGATTGTTGTTGTCAGTGAAGGGACCAAACTCGATCCAATTTGTGTGGATATTTGTTCCGCCGAGATGATCCTTGAAGGTGAGGTAGATTGCAGCCTTTTCACTGGGCTCTGGGTATTCAAGGCGGCTGAGCCTGTGGTGTTCAAGCCCTCTGGAGACGATCGTCGTTGCAGTCATCGAAACTTGATACACCACGGCAAGCATCATCATTGCAATGATCGAGAGTCCGATGATTTTGGTTCCACGCCGACGATTCATGTGGGATTCTAGTCTGGTCTCCGGCGGTGCGGTTCATCCGCCTATCCTTGCCCATGTTCCCAGAGATCACACGCACACTCTTTACCCGTGAACAGATTGCTGATCGTGTCAAAGCGATGGCTGCGGACATCGCACGCGATATCCAGGCGGATCTTGAAAAAGATGGGCACACCCTCCAGGACATGGACAAGGTCATCATTATCCCGATCATGACCGGGGCCATGATCTTTGTGGCCGATCTGATCCGCGAGTTGCCACTCAAACTCTCGCTCGGATTGGTTGCGGTGTCGAGCTACCCCGGTGCGTCGGTGCGGTCCAAGGGGGCTTTGCTTGCTTCGGAGATGCCTCAGGATCTGAAGGGCAAGCACATTATTGTGCTTGACGATATTCTTGATTCCGGGCAGACGCTCGCGATGGTCAAGAAGCTGATTTTGGAGCAAGGGCCGGCGACGCTTCGGTTGGGTGTGATGCTCGATAAGCAGGTCGATCGTGTTGCTGATATTCGTGCTGATTATGTCGGGTTCGAAATTCCTGATGAGTTTGTGGTTGGGTACGGGCTCGATTACGACGGGTATTACCGCAATCATCAGAGATCGGCGTGCTTGACACCACCAAACTCTGAGACCAGCGAGCCCAAAGCGTTCAGTAGCCGCCCGCTTTGCTGAACCCACGCCCAGAGCGTACACTGTGCCCATGAGCGCGTCACCCTCACCATCTCAAACCAACCCGCCCGCAGGCGTGCCCCGCTGCGAGCGTGTTGTTGTCCATGATCGCCCGCATGTGCTCTTTGTGCTGACCGGTGCGTACAAGTGGATACTCTTTGGCGGTGCGCTTTGGATTTTGCTGCTGCTCGCTGGTGGGCGCACCGGGTACCCGGTTTTGGCGAGCATCGGGTGGGGGGTCATGTGGGTGGTGGTTGCTCGGATCGTCGTCGGCATGATCGATTGGGTGGTGCGGATTCATGTGCTCACCGATGCACGCATCGTTGCCCAGTTCGGCATTCTCCGCACGATCAAAACCGATCTCCCGCTTCGGCGTGTCCAGCATCTCGTACTCGTCCGCCCGCTGATCGAACGGATCTTCGGGCTCGGGTCCATCGGCGTCGCATCGGCGGGGACGGGTTCGATCGAGGTGGTCTGGCGGGCGGTGGATCGGCCTCAAGAGGTGCTTGCGCAGATCCGTGAACAGATCACCCGCGCGGTCGA
>JAESUL010000322.1 GCA_016763115.1 Phycisphaerales bacterium
AGAACCACTCGCCAGCAAGGATGATTTAGAGTTGGGTTTAGGTCAAGAGCCTGAGGATTTCAAGCTCGTTTGGTAGATCGAGTTTGTGCCGGATTCGTCAATTATACATCGTCGGAGTTGGTCCTCGAGAATTCTCAGATTTACGATCCGGCTAGTGATTTTTTCTCGGTGCTCCTGATAATCGTCCCTTGTCAAATGTTGGGCTGGTTCGTTGTTGATATCAGTAATTTGCATCTGTGTATCATGAAGCAATGCGATAAGACCGTCCATCTTGGTTGCTTTGACAGTCGATGATGTTAACGCTTTCAGTTGTAGATTGAGATTTGCCTGTGAGATCGATTGCGATTCCATTGTTTTCTTTGAGTCTCTCTGGTCTTTGATTTGAAGTAGGACGATCTTTTTTTGTATCTTCAACTCATTGTTTGTCTGCCAGATCGACCAGAGTAGCCCTGCGAAGGCGAGCCCGGCGAACAATGCGTTGACTGATCCGAATGTATCGCCGTATGTTCCGGGCGTCATTGTTTTTTGCTCAGGATCGTAGTGTTGAATCGTCAGTTTGGGAATGGTCTCCCATAGAACGACTACCACAAATAGCAGCGCAAAGAGAACGACCAGATGTAGTGCGCCACGATTCATCTTCCGTTCAAGTGTATCGAGATCGAATGTTTCAGTTTTCATAATGCTTCCTTCGGGATACTGGTGTTGGCGTTTCAAGATTTCTGTGTAGCCAAGACACCATATCACATGTTGGAAAGTTAGATTTATCAAGCTTGAGGAAGGGGGCTTAGGGGCTTAAGAAACTCTACTCCACCCGCTCGTGCATCTTGCCTTGGAAACTCTCAAGATGACCCGCGTGGCTCATCATCTCGTCCACCACGCCCTTGAACTGCCCGTCGGGCATCGGAGGCGTCTGCCCGTCCATCACCGATGAATAGGTCGCGTCATCAAGCCCGAGGAACACACGCATCGCGTAGTCGTACACAGCGTCGTGCATGTCGTTGGACAGATCGAGCCGAAGCTCGTTGATGACCTTGGTGCCCAGGCTGATCCATTCGTTGAAGGTCTCTTTAGAAATCGAATCCTGAATCCACTGCCCCATCCCGTTGCGGAACGGCGGACGCGCGAGCTTGGTGCCCATCAACCCAGATTTGGAACACTTAAAATCACCCGCAGGCTTCGCCTTGGGCGGTTCCTTTTCTGCGATCTCGGGCACCTCGATATCAATCTCTTTGAGCATCAGGGCGATCGCGTCCTTGGGCATCCGGTCGCCTCGGGCCGCTGCTTCGGTGTAGCCCTTGAGCAATACACCCTCCGCGTCGTCCTTCTTGCCCGCGTCGATGTACGCCCGCCCGGCGAGTTGGTAGGCCTTGGTCATCGCGTTGTTGATCTCGGCGCACTTGGCGAATGCCTGGGCCGCCTCAAGGTGCCGCTCGCCCTGGAGGTAGGCGTTGCCCAGCGAGAAAAACGCCATCTCGTTGGTCGGGTCGTCAGCGGTCAGTTTCATGTACTGGGCGATGCGTGTTTCGAGGTCCAAAGTAGTGCTCCTTTTGGGGTCTGCTGACAAACGATAGGACCGCTTGCGTATCGTGTAGCGATGCCGACCCCACCAGATCCATCAATCGCGGTCAATCTTGCCGGGCTGCCCCTCCGATCGCCCGTGCTCGCCGCTGCGGGGACGGCTGGCGTGCTCGACGAGCTCGCCGATGTGCTCGACCTGACCCACCTGGGCGCGATCGTCACCAAATCAATCACACGATCTCCCAGAGAAGGCAACAGCTTCCCACGCATCACCTGGGCCCGCGCCGGGATGCTCAACGCGATCGGGCTGGCCAACCCCGGTCTCGATGCGTGGCTTAGCAATATCGCGCCACGGATCGCCGGTGTACCGACCAATGTCTTCTGTTCGGTTGCGGGCGATTCAATCGAGGACTACGCCGCCATTGCCAAAGCGATGGACGAAACAAAATCAGTGCCCATGATCGAGCTCAATGTCTCGTGCCCCAATGTGCATTCGGGTCTGGAGTTCGGCGCCGACCCCGCAGCACTTGGCGAACTCGTCGCAGCCGTCCGAATGGTGGTCAATCATGCCAAGCTCTTTGTCAAACTCTCGCCGATCACGGTGGGCACGCCCAACTCACTCGTCGACCTCGCCCGCGTCGCTGTCGATGCTGGCGCAGATGGGTTGACCCTCTGCAACACCGTCCCCGCGATGGGCATCGATGTCCACACCCGCAAACCCATCCTCTCAAACACCACCGGAGGCTTGTCAGGCCCCGCGATCCACCCGATCATCGTCCGGCTTGTGCATCTGGTGTACACCCAGTTCGCCAAGGACGCCGGCGTCGAGATCATCGCAGCGGGGGGGGTGACGCGGTGGGAAGATGCCGCCGAGTTTATCCTTGCCGGTGCAAACGCGGTCCAGATCGGCGCGGGGCTCTTCGCCGATCCGAGGCTGCCCATCAAGATCAACAAGGGGCTCGCAAAGTGGGTCGCCAAGCAGGGCAAATCGAATATCAGCGACTTCGTTGGTGCCGTAGATCTTAGTGATCTTACTTCATGACCATCTTGATCGATGCGACAGTCAAAATCGCCGCGATCGCGAGTTTGAGGTGCGGCAGCTTCAACCGATGCGCCAGCATCGCGCCCAGATACGCCCCGACAATCGCGCCAACACCCATCGGCACCGCGAATCCAAACGCATCGGAGATCGTCAGTGCCAGCCCATCCTCATAATGAATGGTCGGCAGTGTGTAGAACTTCATCGATGCCCCGATGATCGAGCTGGTCCACATCGCGCCCGCGCTGCCCGCGATCGCGTGCCGGAGCGGGAGTTTGACAATCTGCAACAGAGGCACCAAAAGGATCCCGCCTCCGATCCCGAGGTACCCCGAGATCATTCCGACGCCGAACCCAATCAGCAGGATCTTCCAAGATGCGGGAGTCGGGGAATCATCGGGATGATCAGGCATCTTGCGGATCGTCGTCACAATGTTGTACAAACAATACAACCAAATAAACCCAGCAAAGGCGTACAACGACCACTCGCCTTTGGATTCACCACTGAGCAGCACGCCCCCGACCATGCCCAAAGCCATGGTGGGAATGAGGAAAATCAGCAAGTCCTTGCGGGCGGCTCCCCTCTTTTTGTGGAGCACCGAGGACGAAAGCGCAACAAGGACATTGACGAACATCGCCGCCGCCATGTACACATGATGCCGGGTTTTGTTCGCGTCAGAATACCCATAGATCATGGCCAACGCGGGCAGCATGATGATCGAACCGCCAAGCCCAGCAAGCCCACCAACACACCCAGCAAGGATTCCAAGTGCGGTACGGAGAAGGATTTCAGCGAGTGTCAGGTCCATTGGGCTCTTTGTGGGTTTGTGCGGGTTATGC
>JAESUL010000323.1 GCA_016763115.1 Phycisphaerales bacterium
ACCGGCGTTGATGCATTTTTCGCGGTCGCCGTCCATCGCGTGGGCGGTCAGGGCGATGATGGGGATGGTGCAGCCTTGTTTACGGAGGTTCCTTGCGGTTTCGTATCCGTCTTGAACGGGCATTTGCATATCCATCACGATGACATCAAAGGATTGGTCGTGCACCAGGATTTCTTGGGCGATTTTGCCGTTGGCAGCAAACTCGACGCGAAGACCTGCGCGGCGGAGGAAGTGAGAGATCAGGCGCTGGTTGTCGAGCCCGTCTTCGGCGATGAGCACACGCCCGGTGATGTTGGTCGTCGCAGAGGGGATTCGTTGGGTTGGCTGGAATCCTGAAATGGTGTCGATGAGGACCGGTGAGTCGGTGGTTTCGACGGGGAAGCGGAAGGTGAAGGTGCTGCCGAGCCCGGGGGTTGATTCGGCGGTGACATCTCCGAGCATGAGCCGGGCGATTTTGCGTGAGATCGTGAGCCCGAGCCCGGTGCCCTCGAACTGTCGGGTGGTGGAGTTGTCGACTTGTTCGAAGGGGCGGAAGAGGTTGTGCATTGCTTGGGGGGTGACGCCGATGCCGGTATCGCGGACCTGGATGGTCAGGGTCTGGTTTTCATAGTCGATGCAGATCGTGATCGACCCGGTGTCGGTGAACTTGATGGCGTTTCCGATCAGGTTGATGAGGACCTGGCGAATACGCAGATCGTCGGCCAGGATCGATTCGGGGACTGGGGAATCGACCAGAACAGCAAGGGCGAGCCCTTTGTCCAAAGCGCGGACACGGAAGGACTCGACGACCTCGCGGATGAGATCAGGGAAGTGGCATGCGATCGGATGGAGATCGATTTTCCCGGCATCGATTTTGGAAAGGTCAAGAACATCATTGATGATCGCCCGCAGATGCTCGCCGGATCGCTGGATGCATTCGAGCGAGTGGTGGAGATCCTCGGGGGGTGTGGTTTCGGAGATCTGGTCCCCGAGCACTTCGGTGTACCCGAGTACAGCGGTGAGAGGGGTGCGGATCTCGTGGCTCATGTTGGCGAGGAACTCGGATTTGGATTCATTGGCAGCGTTGGCTTGCTCAACGAGGGCTTGGTGCTGGAACTCTTTGCTGCGTAGGGACCGGGTCATTTCCAGAGCGATTCGCCGGGCTTGGATTCCGGTGCGCGAGGAGACATAGACCACAGCGGTCAAGATGAGGGCGAAGAGGGCTGCGACGAGCGAGACCATGTGTGCACGGGCGTAGAGTGGCTTGGTGAGGTTTGTGCCGCAGTAATGGATGTCGAGCTCGAACGGTTGTCCGCCGAAGTTAAAGCCGAGCGTGGCTTGTGTGTTTTCGTTGGTCGACGATGCATGATCGGTGCCCGAGTCGTAGATGATGGTTGTTGATTTAGATTTATTCTTTGTGCGGAGCGTGATGTGGAATCCGGCGGTGTCTTCGTGTGATTCGGCGGCAAAGAATGTGTCGAGTTCCAGCGGGCAGGCGACCCAGCCCGTGCATTGCTCGAGTCGCTGTTCGGGCGTGAGATCGGCGGGGTCTTGGGCGTACAGGGGCATGATGACGACCATGCCCCACTGGTTTCCTTTGCTTCTATGAAGGCGTAGTGGTTTAGAGATCGCGAGCGTGTTGTTGTGGGCAGCGTACTCGAAGGCGTCTTTGCTGGCCGCTCTGGAGGCAACATTGATCCCGAAAATGTCCTTGTTGGAATGCTCGGGGTAAAAATACTTGATGAGGTAGAGGTTGGGATGATCGGCATCGGGTTTGGGGCGGATGTTGTACCAAGGGATGTCGTTGAGCATTTCGTCAACAAATACAGAGGATGATTCGTTTGCGATCTTCTGGACATAGGCAAACCCAGAAACGCCGGGGTATTGCTCGTGGAGCGACGAGGACTCGAAGAAAGTGCCCCATTCGTCATAGGAGACATGGTTGGATGCGGCCACAAAACCCCTCGCGGTGGTGAGGGCTTTTTCATATTCGAGGAAGTTTTCAATAACCCCTTGCCCGGCATCGTGCATTTTGATCTGGAGTTGGCGTGTTGCTTGGATTCTGGCGGCGCCGTATTCCTGCAGGGAGATACCCATGGTTGCGCACAACAAGAGAACAAAGACGAGCACGGTCGCCCAATAGGACTTGAACCAAGCGGCGGGGCGCGATGGCACCGATGCTGCACTCGATGTGTTTTTTATTGCACGAGACATGGGTTCGTACTCATCGGCAGACATGGGTGTTTGCTGAGTATGAACCCACAAATAAGGGGGAGTTCACGGCGAAAACACACCCAAGTTTGAGCGTCCGAGAATACAGGCGATCATGGCCGAAAAATTAGACTGTGGCGTGCTCGATGCCCATGGCTTTGCCCATTGCGATGCCCATCTCGGCGGGGCTTATCGCCACCGTGACACCTGCGCCCTGAAGGGCGGCGATCTTGGTGTCCGCGGTGCCGGTGGGTTTACCGCCCGCGCCCGAGGAGATGATCGCCCCGGCGTGACCCATACGCTTGCCCGCTGGTGCGGTGCGTCCGGCGATGAAGCCGGCGACGGGTTTGGTGACATGTTTTTTGATGTAGGCGGCGGCTTGCTCTTCGTCCTCGCCACCGATCTCGCCGATCATGAGGATGCCGTGGGTGTCGGGGTCTTCCTCGAAGAGGCGGAGGCAGTCGATGTGGTTGAGTCCTCGGATGGGGTCGCCACCGATGCCGACGCATGTAGATTGGGCGAGCCCGATCTGCGAGGTCTGCCAGACCGCTTCGTAGGTGAGTGTGCCCGAGCGTGAGACGATGCCGACGGCTTTGCCGATCTTGGACTCAGAGATATGGGTGTTGATGTATCCGGGCATGATCCCGATTTTGCACCCGTTGTTGGTGTACTTTGATTCTGCGGTGCCTTCGCCGGTCTTTGGGCCCGGGGTGATGATGCCGGGGCAGTTGGGCCCGATGAGGGTGAAGAGCTCGCGTGCGTGCGAGGCGTCCGCGCCTCGGGCGGCGGCGTTGCGTTGATCCATGACCGTGCGGGCCTTGATCATGTCGTTGACCGGGACGCCTTCGGTGATGCAACAGATCAGGCGGATGCCGGCGTCCATTGCCTCGAAGATCGCATCGAGGCAGAACGCTGGGGGTACAAAGATCATGGTTGCGTCGGCAGCGGTGGCGTCTACACAATCGCGGACGGTGTTGTAGATGGGGAGCCCGTTGGCGTCTCTTTGCCCGCCCTTGCCCGGGGTGACACCTCCGACCATCTGGGTGCCGTACTCGAAGCAGCCTTTGGTGTGGACGGCTCGGAAGGAGCCGGTGATGCCCTGGCAGATGACTTTGGTGTCGGCGTTGACGAGGATGGCCATGATGGAGCTCCGGATGGAAGGGGTTCTTTGGTCTTCCGATCATAGCCGATGTGCGTGCCGGGTGTTTTTATTGGCGGCGCCGACCTAGGGCAAGCACTCCGAACCCGCCAAGCACAAGGGTTCCTGCGGGAGAGGGGACCGCTCGCAACTCAACACTCACGGTCATCTCGCCTAACCTGATCGTATCGAACCCCGCCTCGGTATCCACCATCGAGAGAAGCTCGGCAGAAACAATGAACGTCTCGTTGGCCAGCGCAGTGCTCCGGAACCCAACCTCGACATACCCGTCAGCAAGTGGATTAGAGACCGCGAGTGTACGAAAATCTGGATTGTCAATCCCGGCTCCGTACACCTCTATCACGGCGAACTGGCCCGCGAATCCGGTGTTTTTAAAGTCGATTCGGAAGAAAATTTCCACCTCTGTATCTGTGTCGAAGGTCGTGCCGATATTGATATTGGTTTCAACACGGCCGGATGAACGGAGTCCCGATTTTCCAAGCATCGCCTCGGAAGACATGCTCGTCGTGAACTCAAACCCATCAGAAGCTGTTTTTAGATCGACATCGCTTCGCGCCATTGCAGATTGCTGACCAAACGCAACACCCGATAGAAAATCTGCAGCACGCACATGCCCAAACCCAGTTTCGGGTGTCAGGAGAGTCGCTCGGGTATCAAAGTGACGATCCGATTCGAACACCCCGTCTTCGTAGCTGATCTGAGCAATGTTGTACAGGCTTGTATCAACATACATCCCTGAAAGACCACCCCTCGCCGATCCAGCACACGCGAGCAAGCCAAAGATTACAGCCGAGTATCGAGCGTTCGTTCTTAGCATGAGCAGGCTCCCATTCCCTGCTGATTCACCACTCCGCGTCTCCGCCGGGCTGCCAGCAATCCAAAACCACCAAACACCGCCAACCCCCCAGGCGCGGGCACAACCCGCACAATTGCGGTCAAAGCAAGGTCGCCCGAAGAAAGAGAGTCGCCGTGGTCGCCGGTCGAGAGTATTATGAACCCACCCCCACCGAGCGTGAAGGTCTCGCCCGCAAGCACCGTGGCTTGGAATGCGAGTTCGACGAACCCGTCCGATTGAGGGTTCTCGACGCCGATCTGATCGAGGGGTGCACCCTGCAGCCCAGACAGACTGAACTCCGCAGCAAGATCCGCGTTGCCAATGTCGCGATAATCGATACGCAGAAAAATATCAAGAACAGTGTCGGCATCAAAGACCATCAACAAATCGAACGTTGAATCAGTGCTGGCGTAGGACTGGAACCCCGAGCCACGCTCCGCGGTCGAGTTCATGGTTGCTCCAAATACAAACCCGTTTGCGTCGGTGTTCAAGGTTGTGATGTTCGTGTTATGGGCAGACTGTCCATTGTGCTCGACCATCGTGTCATGGCTCGCCGTCGCAACGCTGTCAAACCCAAAGAGCGGCGTTAGCACTCGCTCAAATGCGGATTCATCATATTCTCTATCAATGAAACTGGAAGCCTGGATGTCGATTGACGATTCCGTTTCAACACCAAGATACACCTCCATATTGGTTAGCCCGCCGAGCGCAACGGTGGGCAGGACAGACAACAAGGCGAGCGCACAAACAGTATTGGAACGAGGCATCAAGATTCTCCGGTCAGGGTGTTGTGGCGAGGCGTTCTTGACGCGTCGCAGATGGGCGGCGCTTGGCACGCCCCCGTGGTAGGTACCGTTGAATATGGGACCAGTTTGACGGAATACCAGCGGATATGACAATTTATTATCTCGGAACATCTTTCGAGGGCCGTTCAATGCAGGGAAGCCGTGCCCCGGACGACTATGATCCGTGCGAATAAGGAGAGCACTATGCGCGCGATTGTGACCGGACAGATCGGGATGGATAAGAAGTCATACCTCAAAGATGTTGCGGACTTTGCAGCATCCCAGGGCGAGTCAATATCCATGTACCATGTGGGCAACATGATGTATGGCGAGGCCCTCGATATCCGCAAGGGGCGGATCTTGGATCTCCCGATTTCAAGGCTCAACTCGCTGAGGCGTGCTGCGTTCAAGGACATCATCTCCGAATCACGCAACGAAGAAAACATGCTCGTCAACACCCACGCGACCTTCCGCTGGCGCCACGGGCTTTTCTCGGCATTCGATTTCGATCAGATTACCGAGCTTAAGCCAGACATATTCATCTGCCTCGTTGGCAACATCGAGGTCGTGCACCAGCGCCTGCACGCGGCACACGATGACATCGACGCAACCCTCAAAGATTGCATGGTTTGGCGTGAGGAAGAAATCCTCGCGACCGAGTTGATGAGCCAGGCGATTCCCGGGTCCAAGTTCTACATTGTCGCTCGCGGCCGCCATGGGCAGACCTCAAAGACGCTCTTCCAACTCATCGCCCGACCCGAGATGAAGAAGGTGTACCCGAGTTTCCCGATGAGTCATGTGGTGGACATGCCCGAGGTGATGGCCGAGATCGACGCGTTCCGTGCAGAGTTGGCTGAGCACTTTATCACCTTTGATCCAGGTGATGTCGACGAGAAACTGCTGCTCGATCGCGCGATCGAGGCGGTGCGTGACGGCAAGGATACCTTTGACCACATGCCTCACCAACTCGGAGGCGTGCATGAAGACATGGAACCGATCCACATGAAGACCCGCGAGGTGCTCGACATCGGTGGCGATATTGATGGGCAGATTTACATGCGGGATTTCAAGCTGATCGACCAGTCCGACATGATCGTGAGCTTTGTGCCCGAGTTGATCTCTGAGGGCGGCAAGGTGATCCCGGGGTTGTCCAGCGGCGTTGAGCGCGAGCTGCAGCACGCTTGGGAGCACGCCAAAGAGGTGTATGTGGTGTGGAAGCCGAGCAAAAACCCGTCGCCGTTCATCACCGAGACGGCGACCAAGGTGTTCAAGTCCACTGATGAGGCGTTGAACTACTTTGAGGAAAAGGGCATGTTCGGGCAGAAGAACCTGTTCGGGAACTAGTTCTTCCTCCCTCTCCCATTCATGGGAGAGGG
>JAESUL010000324.1 GCA_016763115.1 Phycisphaerales bacterium
TACATAGAGGGTTGGTTGAACGCCGCCCGATGATCTCACATCGAGCTCTGCTGTTGGGACAGCTGTCCCGATCGCAACCTGTCCATCGTCATCAACAAAGATCCCACGCGTCTGAATCGAGTACGGCGAAGCCGTGACCTTCTGACGAGGAGAGAGCGTGGTTCCGTTGATTGTGATCTCGAGCCAGCGGTCACCATCGAGGGCAGCCGCACCGTAATCGAGCTCAAGCGAGAACAATCCGTCCGTCACGGGCACATCCTCAATATTCTGCGCTGATCCGACCTGTGAACCCGCCGAGAGCGCGTTCCAGAGCGTGGCATCTATATCCACAGGACCATTCATCGGCGAACCGTTCTCCATCAAGGAGCCTTGATAAGTGAACGCGGTATCAGCGGCCAGAGCGACTGGCGTGCTCAGCATGATTGCCGAGGAGACTGCGAGTGCAACGAGAGATCGAAAATTTAGCATTTGACTGCCTCCTCTTGTGAGTACACGGATTTGATATTCAATCGAAGTGTCGATTAGCGACGACGGCGGCCAACAGCGATTCCGCCGAGACCGAGCAGTGCCATTGCACTCGGAGCAGGAATAACAGTCACTTTGAAGAACCCGGTCTCTTGATCCAAGAGTGAGAAATCTCCAGAAAAAATACTGTTAGCAAACATGCCATTAATGTTCAGCCAAACCGAGCCAATATCGCCAGGTTCAAAAGCAGAACCAGTGTTGATAAAATTATCTTCGAAGACTGAGTTAAACTCGGAAACACCGATGAAGTACACACCCGCGGTAAGCGATTCTGTAACGCGGCTCCAAGTGTTGGAGGAACTGATATTATTATTGGAGGCCAACAACAATCCTGTGGAATCCCAGAGACCGAGCTCTGTGTCAATCCTTTCCCCAGTAAACTCCAGATTCGAGCCCTGACTATCGAACGTGTATGAACCTTCGTTTCCGATAACACCCAAATCCAAGAAACTAGATGGCTGGGCTGCGGCAACTGCTGAACAGCCGACGAGTGCGATAATAGTGGTTACTTTTTTCATTTCAGTTCTCTCTCTTCTTTTTCTAAAAACTTCGAGAGAGCCTCCCGACCTTCACGAATACCAAACCAATACAATCGGCAAGTACCCACACACATTCTGTTTGAAGATCGACTCTCTCATTTTTAAACCAGCACAATGCCAGCTCTCTCTCTTGACTGCAATTGAACACAAACTCTCAGCCGTTCTGTAACTCGTTGGATTGACATGATCGCAGTCTCCTGATCAACCAAAGCACACTCTGTGCTCGGCGATCTTGTGTGAGACAGTGATCAGTACGAATACCTGAACCCAATACAAATACAGACATGCCCACCGGCAACTCAGACGATAAACAAACGCAGTCTCAATCACTAAACGATGTTGCTGACGGGTGCGGATCACGAAAATTCAAACTTGCACAAGATTGCCATCAAGCCCCAATAAACTGGATCTCGAACGCTGGCAATTAGCCCGTGGATTCATTGAAATGCGGCTTGTCTTCTGTTTACAGGGCTATATGGACCCAGAGAGACATGCCCGGAAATCAATCAACGAGCCACAATCGACAGAGCTTTGTGGTCACCAAATTAAGAAAATGAATGAGAAACTGTCCGTTTCGCCTATTCGACGCTTGGCCAGGCTCGAACGAGAGCGACCTCGGCGGCGGCTCGCTCAACGGCACTCAAAGATGTATCACGAAGGAGTCTTTCGCCCGCGCTGCGAGCAGACATCCCGTCGGCCAGAAACCCCGCGAGTATCGCACTCACCCGTTCATCGGCAGCAACCTGCTCCACTCGCAGTCTTCTCTGTTCATACGGCCGAGTGGTGCCCCAGCTTCGGACATAGCCGCCGGCATGTGCGGAATACAGCGTGCTCCCGTCCGGGCTCCATGCGAGCATGTACACATACTTGTATTCCTTGTCGAGGAGCACTTGAGGCGACGCCACAATGTCAAAGAGCTTGGTGTAGTACTCCGTCTCGATGATCATGATCCTGCCATCGTGTGTGCCGACTGCGAGCGTCTTTCCATCAGGGGAATACGATGCACACAACAATCGGTTTCTGTCCATCACCGGAGAAGCAATCCGTTCGCGCGAGTCAAAGTCGAAAAACTCAACAGCTCCCTCTGCAACCATCGCGATGACCTTGCCGTCCGGGCTGATCGCGATACCCTCTGCAGTTGACATCAGATTATCAACTGTTCTCGCTCCGTCATGCTCAATATAGAGAAGCCTGCTCTCCCAGAGTGATTGATTGAGCACAAATCCATTTCCATTTGGATGCACTGCAGCTCGCGCACTCAACGGCTGACAAGGAAACAGTCTCTCAAGCTCAGATGAAGCAGTTCCAACTATGGCTTCTTGCTCATCTATTGGTTCATACTCACCGGTCGTTATTTCTCGGCTTTCCAAAGTATGTCTATCTCTATCAGAAAAATTACGAGAATACACAAGCGATGCGTCGTTGGTGAAATACAACTGGGTGGGGACACTAAAAGAACTAGGCAAACCCGGATTATATGAAACCAATAGGTCTCCGGATCTTGCATCGAGGACGCACAAGGTATTCTCGAATGGGTGGTAGGTAGCCAGCAACCCACCAGCGGGCGACACCGCAATGTTGTATGTATCCCCTTCGTGTGGCAAAGCTGTTAGGAGTGGTTGAAGACCGTTTTCAGGATCAAGCGTATCGACAAGAACAGGGCGAAATGGTCTTGGGCCGATCGCAAGAAGAAGCTCGCCGTTGTACATTCTGCAATCACTGCGAATACGAGGATGCCCGAACTCATCTGGATGACCTACAAAGTATTCTTGGAGAACTTGCCCGTCTTCAGCACTGATAAGCGCAAAGACATAGTCCGGAGTCCTCGCAACCAATGCGTCCAACTCAGGAATAGATGCGACAACTATGCCATTGAACTCCAGCGTCCGGCTCAACTCGAGCGTCTTCATGTTATAGAGCATGACCGACGCGCCCATGCTGAAATCATAACTCCCGATCGCGATCTCATTGCGTTCCGGTATCGGGCAGATGACCGGCGGGACTCTTGATGCATCTACGCTCTTTACGACTTGGCCCGAATCAGAGTCAAAGATAATCATCTCTGATGCCCATTCACCTTCACTATCAAAGCCAGATACGAACAAGATGTACTGGTTTGCTCCATCAACTTTGCATTCAATCTTAAAATATTCTATCTTGTATGACCTGAGGAATGACTGCGTGCCGTTCCGCTCATCCCAGAAATACACGGTTCGAAGCAGATCAGGATCGTCAGTGTTTTCATACGAATGCTTCCATGCGGCTACATTGAACTCGGCACTGTACTCGATATCTGTCCAGGGATCGGGCTGCAAGTTGACTGGAATGGAATGCAACTCATCCGTATCGATATTGAGCAGTTTCCTTTCGCCGAGAGTGACCTGGTCATTCGATGCGACACCAATCTGTATCAGTGCCGTTGTGGCCGAATATCCGCGTTTGATCTCATCGATGGACAACTCAGGAAAGAGAATCTGATCTGTTTGGGTAAGCGGATTCCATTTATGCAGATTACGGCCCGCGACCACCAGAACATGCGTCCCATGTATGCTGAAGGTCTCTTGCGATCCACTCTCAAGATTGACCGGAGATATGTCATTGATCTCGCCTATTCCGCCGAACTCATAATCGCCCGGCATCCATCTCGGCATACCGCTTGCCAGCATCTCCCATCCCCAGCCGCGGAGCCAATCAGGTATGCCTTCGAGCACTTCGATCGAACCGAACACATCACCGGATACAGACATGTTCACAGCACTCTGAAACTGATTCCCCGCCAACACGGTCTGCTGCATCCGTGCTTCACGCTCGCTTGCTTTGGCAAGTACCTTGGCCTCAAACTGGCCAACGGCAAAGATTGAAGCCACAATAATCCCAACGATCAGTGTAATCATGGTCGCCATCGCACCACCGACGAAAATCCGATTCCGTTTAATGTACTTTCGTGTCAGATAAAGCGTGTCGGGCGGCCTTGCCGTGATAGGGCGATCCACAAGCAGTCGGCGCACATCGTCGGCGAACTCCGCTGCATTCTGGTATCGCCGATCAGGTTCCCTGCGTAAACACTTTGACACCACCGTCTCGATATCGCGATCCACATCTGGAACCACAGCCCGAAGCTTTGGCAAGTCCTGTATATCAACCAGCTTCATGGCAGCAGCGATCGATAGGTTACCAAGTTCTATCGGCGGCCTCCCCGCAATCAGCTCAAACGCAATAACCCCGAGTGCGTAGACATCGGTCGCCGGCGTGATGTCGCCACTGTTGAACTGTTCGGGTGCCATGAATGCCAGAGTTCCCAAGAGTTGTCCGCCTCGTGTCATCGTGGTCGCGACAAGTGTGGAATCACTGGTCAAGCGCGCGATACCAAAATCCAGCACCTTTGGCTGCCCGTCGCTCCTGACGAGGATGTTCTCGGGTTTCAGATCGCGGTGCACAACACCTTTGGTATGCGCATATCCGACAGCGTCAGCGACCTTCGCGAGCAACTCAAGCTTGGCATTTGTGGTGAGCCTATTTCGATCGGCGTAACTTATCAGCGACACTCCGTCGACGAGTTCCATAGCGATATAAGGCCGGTCTGCATGTCCGATGTGTGTGACGCCTGCTCCGTATACCTGTACAATTCCGGGGTGCTGGAGTCGCCCTTGGATCTCGGCCTCCGCCTTGAATCGCTTTTCGATCTCGCTGTCTGCGCGGAGCACATCAATTACCTTGAGCGCCACATCTCGCGAAGGGCTCGACTGAACCGCCCGGTAGACCACGCCCATACCCCCCTCGCCGAGCACGCCGAGAATGTCATACTCACCGATCCGATCGATGTGCTTTGGAGGAACTGGAACCGGATTATCAATGAGCGCATCGAGTCGTCGGCGCTGTTCATTCAACTGATGGTCAGACATGGGGTGATGGTCGTTGGCGCGACCCAGCTCTGCAAGCAAAGAACGGACCTCAGCCTCGAGTTCAGTGTCACCTTCCACCAGACTCTGAAGCAAGCAATCACGATCAGTTTCCTGTGCATCTAAGACTTGGTCGATCACCGCCTGGACACGCTGGTAGAGTTTGCTGTTCATCTTGCTAGCTCAACTCTCGCATCAACCAGAGCTTGGCCATCTGCCAGTCGCGTTTCACGGTCGCTTCACCGATGCCGAGCTGATCAGCGATCTCATCCACGGACATGGCGCCGAGCAACCGGAGTTCTGCAACCTGCGCATGACGCCTATTGAGCGACGCGAGATGCTCCAGAGCATCATTGAACTCGATCATGTCGAAACTACTGACTGCATCCGCCATCGAGCCCGGACCAAGTGTCAACCTTTTTCTGCCGCCGCCACGCTTTGCCCGAGACTGCCCTCGAGCATAATCTGCAAGAACCTGTCTCATTACCTGGGCCGCCAAAGCAAAAAAATGATGTCGATCATTTATCCCATCAAGCTTCCCCGCCAACTTGATCCACGCCTCATTGACAAGGACCGTGGGCTGGAGAGTTTTCTGGCCGGAAGAATCATTAAAAACGACCGTCGCCAAACGGCGAAGCTCATCCGATACCGTCTCGAATAGCTCATGGCTGTATGCTATTGGGCGAACTTGATCGCCACCAGAGTTGTCTTTCGGGGATTCCATCGGATCTAGTGTAGTGAACTCCACTCTCGGACGTACTCAGAGATGAGAAATTGCACGTGATATTCGCCGTGTAGAAGGGCCACCACAATCTGCTGGGTCACCGCTACACACCAGCTAGACTTTTCCTGCAAGCAACTGCTACATGCCATGACTCAGCCTTCTACCTCGCAAGACGATTCGGCCCGCTTGACCAGAACCGTTCTTAGGTGTCGTGCAGTGGATCCCGCAACTCGCCCCAAAACGGGCGAAACGACGCCTTTTCGGGGACGCCGTTTCGTATACCTTTTATGTCAACGGAGTGTGTTTCAACATATGGCATACAGTCTCTCGGAAATACCCTGTTCTTGGTCAATGAACAGGGACTTTCGCGTTTATCAGTGTATTTGCGCAATCCGCGCGTTACAACAAGCCTGTTTGTGGCCTGAAACCCACGATTTAGAGGGCAATTTTCATGTTTTCCCTACTCCGCATAACAGGGAACTTGCAGGGAAATCCGCACTCAAAACTGATTCCGAATTGACCTTGCTCAATCCTCACAATCCTCGATTCAAACCCGTTCTCTAGGGGTTCAAAAACCCATCTCTTCAAATTCAATGATCGCTCAATCATCGTGATTCGCGGAATGGTGTCTGTCTATTCCAATATCCTCATATCCACTCTTTCACCAGAATCAGTTCCCCGCCGACTCCAACCCCTCCCTGAGTCGTGCTTGCCAAACATCATCATTTGGACCGTACTCTTCAACGAGATCCAGAGCTGATAGCAAATGCACTCGTGCTCGAACCAGATCAAAGTCACGATTCCATTCCCCAAGAGTCTCGTGCCAGTACGCGATCTGGAGCGGTGATCCTGAGTTGACTTTCAGCGATGCGAGGTACTCTTCTCCCACCTGCAACTTCTTCGTAATCAGGTCTGTGAGCAAGAGAGGATCACTTTGCACAAAATCATCTATCGTCAATGAATGAAGAAACAGAAGGTTCCGCCTGGCATCTTTCGGATCATCGCTCTCCTTGACCACCGCGATCCATGTCTCAACAAGTGATCTGAGAAGAGCCGATTTCTCTTTCAAATCCTCAATCCTTGCTTGCTCGATGGTCAGTTGGCTCTGAAGGCTTTCCATCTCAACCGCAGCAACCGCATCCAAACGCTCTTGACGCAGAGCAGCACTCATATTCACCCAAACGCCAATCGAAGCTGCTGTGGTTATGAACACGAGGAATACAAGCGATACCACCAACGGTTTCCTCTTTGCAAAGAGCCGCCCTTGAGTAGCTACTGATTGGTCGAGCCAATAGATAGGACGATTATCTAGGTACGCCTCCAGATCCTGAGCCAAAGATTCCACGCTCTGGTAACGATCAGCAGGATCAAGCGAGAGCGCCTTACTTATGACGGCGTACAGCCGAGCATCGACCCCCCACTGATTCAATCTGTGGGGTCCACCATCACATCGGTTATCGAGCCACTCAACAGCCTCCTCAACGCGATCCCCATTCGGGAAGTGCTTTGTGATGAGCCAATAGAGAATCCCACCCAACGCATAGATATCTGACGAGGGCATCGCTCCTTCATTCACCCCGTCATACTGCTCAGGTGCCATGAATGCGAGCGATCCGCGCGTACCATACTGCTTGCCTTCTTCATAGCTATTCTGCGTTTGCGAGATCCCAAAGTCGGTAACCACTGGCTCATTTTCACGGTTCACGAGAATATTGGACGGCTTCAGATCACGATGCACAATCCCTGCATTGTGAGCGCTCTGCACTCCGTGGGCAATCGACACGATCATTGAACATGCCTGCCGTGGCGATACCGACTCCCCCCGATGCTTCACCCAGCTATCAAGCGAAAGTCCATCAACCAACTCGTACACCACATACTGCTCGCCATCCTCTGTCTGCCCCTGGTCAAAGACCCGAGCAATATGCTTGTGACGGATCCGGCGGGTCCTTGTGCCCTCTTGACTATTCCGCGACTTGCCAACTCCATGAAAAATCTTCAGGGCAACATAAGAAGGCATCCCACTCTCGTCAAAGATGCGATCAACTGCCTCGTACACACAGCCTTGGCTTCCTCGCCCAATAAGCCGCCGGAGTTCTTAGCGAGACTGTCCATCTTTGCCAATCGGTCCAAAATCGCACGGCAACTCAATCCCATGCGGATTGGCCCTCTCCAAAGAGCCCATTAGCTCCGTTGACAGAGAAGGGAGATCCTCTGCACGACCGTTCTCCATCATCGACGATGTCGAATCAAGCAACATGGATTGCGCTTCGGATTCTGAGTACCCTGTTGTTAATAGGCCCTGCATACAGACATCGATCGCGGCATCGAGTATCTCTTTGTCTGAAACCAGGCCGCCAATCGCCGTGGTGATCTCTTGAATCCCAACAGGATGACCTGAAGCGGCTCGCCGCTCGCCAATGACATACATCGCCTCAATGATCTCGATAGACTCTGAGGGCGTTGCATCTCCAAAGATACGCAAGAGTGGTGTTGTATCAATCGAATCGCGGTTGGCAATTTGAAGAAATCTATTCGTACTCTTCACTACGAGCATCCTCCAAAATCATCTCGCGGACCTTTGCCCGCATGCGCCCCCAACGCTGACGAACAGCAGCAGCCTCCATCCCCATCGACTCTGCAATCAAAGCGGATGTCAGGCCACGCCCTTTCAGAAATACGATTTCTCGATCGAGGGGATCAGAGATCACACGACTCATCCGCTCGATATCCTCCCTCACCATAGCACTCTTTGCCGTAAGTGGTTCCTCATCGCTCCCACGCATTCGCTGAAAGGCGCCCTCGCGCTTACGGATACGATTCGCGGATCTCGTTTTCTCTAGGATTGCTTGCTCGATTACTCGATGTACAAACGAGTAAAACTGAGCATCGTTGATTGCACGCAAGCGCCCGGTGTAGACCGCTTTATCCACACGCCTGAGCGTTGTAGATAAAACATCCTCGGTATCAGTAATCTTCCTGGCACCGCCACCCAGAAGTGAGTGAATGCGACGCATAACTGTGTCACGCTGCTGTTGAATATGTTCTGCGGCTTCCTGACGGCGCACCTGCACAGCTTCATGAGCCGCGTTTGCGTCACATTCAGGGGTCTCGTCATCTTGATTCAAAGAATATTTCAATTTCTCTGTCACACTCCCCCCTCCCGCGGCCACTTGCTTGCAGGCAGTTCCGCCCTTGGAGACAACCCATGAGACGCAAGTCCTCACAGAGTAATCGATTCAAGCCACTTTGTTCAATCAAATCCCTGAGATCAGCACTGCTTTTCACCGCCGTGGCGGCCATAGGCCTGCCCGTTTCCGCCAATGCGACCGCGGCACCCCCTCCACCATCTTCGCAAATCGACAGCTCAATCGCTCAGCCATCGGATCTTATTCTCCGGTTTATTCTCGAGGCCATGCTTCAGCTTCTCAAGGAGATTGAGAATATCCAAGAACCGCAGAATGTGCTGACACAGGGAAACGACCCAAGCCTCGAAGATCTTTCTGCATCGTTGGCATGGGGATACATCACTCTTGGACTCGATGACAACCTCTCGGCATTTGAAATCTTTGACGGCCTTGACAACAGCGAGCAGGCTATTGAAATCCTCCAAGATGAATCTCAGGACTTGCCGATGCCACAAACGCTTCGCGATCTGCTCAACTCTGTAATGGAGGACATGCTGAATGACCTTGAAACCCAGATCTGAGATTGATATCAAGCCGTGTCCCCAACAAGACATCCAAGAACGAGATCACGCTCTTTGTATTCGCCTCGCCGATGCGATGAGGGGGAAGAGTTTCCGATCCATTGGAAGGCTCACTGGCTACCATCAAGAGACGGTGCGGAGATACCTTGGGGGTGATTCCAGAATCCCTGCGGACTTCATTGGACAGATCTACCGCACCCATAACCATATCGATATCTACGCGATGCTGGGCTTCACGCTGCCAGATCCAAACAACCAACTCAGGTACATTCAAACCCACCAGCTTATCAACGAACTCGCTCAGCGTTTCAAGCTGATCGAGGACGCGACCATCTCAACAATTGTGATGCGCGACATGGTAGAACCTACGGAAATGCACGCGTAGTTGCTGGCTACTTGAGTAAATAGTACGATTCATCCACAGACGGCCATTACGCAACAGCGTTTCGGTCGTCTTTTCTGTACGGGAGAACCCAAACCATTCAGCCGTCAAAAGCAGCCAGTAGCTCAGCTTTTTCAGACTCGCCAAAATGATCATTGAAGGGAATGTAATCGCGAGCGTTCTTCCCTTGGTCATTTATCGCTGCCCTATCTGCACCCTTATCGATCAAGAGATGAACAATGTTCGAATCTTTAGCAAATCTCGCAGCCATCATCAATGCAGTCCACCCTTCCTCTATGCAAGCGTTGATATCGACCCCGTACGCAATAATCGTCTTCACCACACGAGCGATCTGATTACTCATAACCGCGGCCATCAACACCGTCATCTCTTCGCCAAACGACCTCGACCGAATATCCGCCCCTGCA
>JAESUL010000325.1 GCA_016763115.1 Phycisphaerales bacterium
CTGCCAGATCGCACTCATCGGGCTCCCCGATGACACCGGCGTGAAACTCAACAACGGACGCCCCGGCGCCAAAGAAGGACCCGCCGCCTTCCGCAAGGCCCTTGCAAAATACGGCGTCGCCCAACCGAGCGGATGGGACTGGCCGACGGTCTTTGACGCGGGCGATGTTGATGTTGTACCCGGCGATCTGCACGAAACACATCGGCGTGTCACCCAAGCGGTGAAATCGCTACTCGATCTCGGGCTCCTCCCCATCGGGATCGGTGGCGGGCACGATCTCACCTTCCCCTTCGTTCGCGCGGTCAGCGACCACTTCGGCCCGCTCGAGGGCATGTACTTCGACGCCCACCTTGATGTCCGCGAGACCGACGGCTCGGGAATGCCATTTCGCAAACTACTCGAAACCGGTGCCGCACAATCGCTGCGTGTCCACGGGCTGGATTTCAACTCCAATACGCGCGAACATGTCAAATGGTTTACCGATCAGCCCAACTGCCACATATCAGAGTTCGATGACCCAGAAGACTACTACTTCTCGCAGATAGAAGTGTGCGCCCAACCAAGATCGCCCAGCCCCATCATGAGCGCACCCCCAAACCCCTTGATGGATGGATACTGGCCCGATTCTGACGCTTTCGTTTCGCTTGATCTTGATGTCATCGACCAGGCCCATGCACCGGGGGTAAGCGCACACAACGCATGCGGGTGGACTCCGAAGCAAACCGAAGAGTGGATTCGTGTCGCCGGCCGCTGCCCGAACACACGCTGCTTTGATATCATGGAACTCTCTCCTCCACATGACCGCGATGACCGAACCGCAAGGATCGCCGCCCGGATGTTCCTCGCATTCTTGCAAGGTTATTCACAGCGAGACATACCCTGGGACGATGAAAATGCCTGAATCTTCAACCGCCATCATCAACGCCCGGATCCTCACGCTCGCCAATGGAAATCTACCAAGACGGGGCGAGCAAATGAGCTCGCTCTCACCGATTGAATCCGGAACGGTGCTCATTCGTGATGGTCGAATCGCACAAGTCGGCACCACTGTCGAAACACCAGCCGATGCCCACATCATCGACGCCAAAGGGCGCGTGGTGATGCCCGCGTTTGTTGATTGTCACACCCACGCTTGCTGGGCCGGCGATCGGTTGGATGAATGGGAACAAAAACAATCCGGCGCGACCTACCTCGATATTCTCAAAGCCGGTGGCGGGATCATGTCCACCGTCCGAGCGGTTCGTGATGCCAGTGTAGAACAGTTGACCGAGCAACTGCTCCAACGCCTCGATATCATGCTCCGCGAAGGCACGACGAGTTGTGAGATCAAATCCGGATACGGGCTGAGCACCAAAGACGAACTCAAGATGCTCGATGCGATTCATCGGGCAAGCAAATCATGGGTTGGGCGGATATCGGCGACCGCGTGCATCGGGCACGCCATCGACCCCGATGTGCCCCACTTTGTTGATCTGGTCATCAACGAGACCCTCCCCGCTGTTCACGAAAAATATCCAGGCATCACTATTGATGCCTACACCGAGGACGGCGCATGGAGTGTCGATGAAACCATCCGTCTCTTTGAACGCGCCAAAGAGCTCGGGCACCCGCTGCGAATCCACGCCGACCAGTTCAATACACTCGGCATGGTCGAGGCCGCGATCGAACTGGGTGCATTGAGCGTTGATCACCTTGAAGCAACGAAACCCGAATCACTCGCCCGACTCGCACAATCAGAGACCATCGGTGTGATGCTGCCGTGCTCGGGGTTCCATGTGGATGCTCGGTACGCCGACGGGCGTGGGTTCATCGATGCAGGCGGCGCATTGGCGATCGCCACCAACGCCAATCCGGGCTCGGCTCCGTGTTTCTCGATGCCGATGAGCATCGCGCTCGCGGTCCGCAATCTCGGCATCACCGCAGCAGAAGCCATCAATGCATCAACAGTGAACGGCGCACATCTGCTCGGTTTCGACGATCTTGGAACGACTGCGGTCGGCCAACAAGCCAACCTCATCATCCTCCGCCACCGCGATGAACGCCAGCTCGGCTACGAGTTCGGCGGGCGACATGTGGACCAGGTCATTTGCAACGGAAAAATCGTCTTCAACGCCCACGCCTAGCGAATCTTGGACGCCATATCGAGCACCGCCTGCCCAACACCCTTGGCCAGCCCCGCGGTTCGCTCGTCCTTGAGATTTCCATCGTCATCAAAGGCGCCATGGGCCGTCCCGAGTGCAAACTCGGTTGGTACCACAACAACATGAAGCTGGGTCAGCACCTGGCGGACATGGCGCAGCCCACGCAACCCACCAATGGCGCCCGGTGAAGCCGCGAGCAATCCACCGACCTTGCCCTTGAAGCACGCAAGCGATTCCTCGCCCTCGCGTGGGCGTGATGCCCAATCGATCGCGTTTTTGAGGGCACCCGAGAACGAGCCGTTGTATTCTGGTGATGCGATCAAGATCGCGTCGCAAGCAATCAGGCTTTTTTTCAGATCCAGAGCCGACTGGGGAAACGCCTCGGCTTCGAGGTCCTCGTCGAACATCGGGAGATCAAGATCAGAGAGCGAGACGATGTTAATCTCGGCTCCGCCTGTGCTTTTCATATCGTTGGCGACATACCGCGCAAGCAAGGTGTTGAACGAGCCCTTGCGGAGGCTCCCAGAAATGACAGCGATACGAATCGGTTTTTCAGACATGATTGTTCTCCCAAGTGGTCCACCGATGATACCCCTACATTGTCCGATTCTTCCAATACAGATCACATGAAAAATGCCCGATCTCGGTAAGAAATCGGGCATGGAGATTTGAGGTTGTTCAACGCAAGAGATTACCGGTGGTACCCCCACTGGCGAACACGCCGTGGAGCATGCCGACGACCGCGATGCCGGGGTCGGTACGATGGTGCGTACCGGTGGTCATAGGTGAAACTGACCGAATCGTACCCCCAACGCATCTGAAGCGAATACCCATCGGCGTACCACCGAACCCGAGGGCGTGGGCAATCGGCGTAATCAACGACGACTCTCCCGTTGCGGGTATGGGCGTAGTACCCGGCCCGACGGAAAGCCCGTGCGATATTCGTGGCAATATGCCTGTCGGAGCGGATCCGCGTGGTGTATCCATCAATGGTGATCTCACCGGCGTAGGACGCTCGTTGCCCATAGGAAGAGTTGTTATGCCCTCTTCCGTACCCGTCCGATGCTTGGGCCGGGAGGGTAGAGATCCCAATCACGGCTGCCAGCAGGGTGGTCTTGAGAATGGTTGTATTCAGTTTCATATCAGGGCTCCTTTCGAGTTGGGCGAATCCATTCCGCCCATGTGCCTGTCGAAAGAAAACCGCTAAAAACTTGTCCTCACTGACTTATGAAGGGCGCAAAACCACCGTTATTGGCCAAAATTGGTGATTGAGAAATGAATTTTGACCAAATTCATGCTTTTGTGTCAGTAAATACCTCTGAGATCGGTTGAACTAATGATGCCCGCTTGCGAATAGACAGACGGAGCAGCCTCGGAAAGGACACGCCATGACGACTCGGCACACCACAACCATCATTACCGCCTCGACTCCATCGGAACTCTCCCCGATCGAATCCGCGATTATGGATGCCTGCAACACCCTCCACGAAGCCCACGAGTTGGGTGATCGTGCGATGGCTGGCGCCTCGACAATGCAGCTCTGGAAGCTCCTCGATCAGTACGACGCAACCGATGGCGAAAACCACCCCAACCCCGCATGGGCACGCCCCAATCAGCGAGCCCTTGCGCTCAGCGCGATGGGCCAAGTGGACAATGCGATCCAGGCCGAGCTCGCTGCCCTCAAATACGCCGACACCCCCCGCCGACTCGAAATATCGCTGGGCAATCTCAGCGACCGATGCCTGCGCTTGGGTGAACCGGACCGCGCGGTGCAGTTCTTCCTCGAAGCCTACCAAGCCAATCCAAACTCGGTCCCCGTGCTGATCACCGGTGCCCTCGCGCTGCACGCAGCAGGGATGATCGAGCAGGCCAACATGATTTGTGAATCACTGCTTTCTTCGCCGGGGATCTTGTCACCCGGAGCCGAGCTCGCGGCGTACCTCGAATGCGACCAACGAACCCGTGCAATTGCCCAAGAGATCCCCGCGCTCGGCGAGCTCTTTCGACGCTGGGAAACCCTCAAAGCCAAGATCGGGGGACAATCATGAAACCCACTCAGCACGACACATTCTGGATGCTCTACGAACAGAAGGTCCGCCAGCCCATCGAACGCGCCTGCCGATCGGCATCACGCAAACGCACCGATTCGTCGATGGATGTCGATGACATGATCGCCTGGATCGACACCCGCGTCTGGCGGATGCTCCAGACTGATGCCTATCCAACCTTCCACGATGATCCAACACCCGAGCAGGCCATCCAACGCCTCGTCGATCATTGCACCACCCTCGCCCGCTGGTCCTACCTTGCGCTTTGTAGAAAGCATTTCCGTAGGCTCAACCAGCGAACCGAATACCTCGGCGGCATGTCCCGAGCCGAGCGTCTCTCGATGGTTTCGTCCAATGACACCAAGATCGAAGGGCGTGAAGAACTCGCTGCGGCTCTTGGTTCACTGCGTAAGTCATTGAGTGACAAAGAGAAACAAAAAATGGCCGCTTCATATATCCACAAAGAGGATCGCCATCGCGTGGCTCTGGTTCTGGGTGCGACGAGCCGTCAAGACGATCGCGCGATCTCCCAGACTCTCTCAGGCGTGGTCAAAGAGAACACCGTCCAGCAGATGCGATCGCGCTCGCGGAAACGGGCTTTGGAAATCCTCAACGGTGCATCCAAACTCCCGCTCTATGGCATCATCGCCTTCCTCGGACTCCTCGTTTCCGTCTCGGCAACCCCTGCCCAGGCAGGCGAGCAAACCGGGGGTCGCAAGGGCTCACGCTCGATAGAGATCGACCAAACAATCGTGAGCATCAATCAAGCCATCATCCCCGGCGAGCAAACCGGCGGCCGCGGACCAAAACGCTAAAGAGCCGAAAAGAAAATCAAACAATTCAGACCCGCATGGAATAGTTTCATCCATCGCGGGTTCTTTTCTGTATGAACACCCGCTCAGCGATCATCGGAACAGCACTCATCGGCGTGCTTACAGCAACCGGCGTCGTCTCGGCCAACACCGAGCCAGAAACTACTGAATCTAGTACGGAATCAACTGTGCGTGAAACTCCCTATCAACTCGGAGAGAAACTCCCCAACATCACCCTGCCCGGTCTGAGCCGAGACGGGAAAGATGTTGAGGTTTCCTTGGACGCGATGCTCGCTGACGGCCCCGTGATCGTGACATTCTTCCGGGGATCATGGTGCCCGTACTGCCGAGGCGAGCTGCGTGCAATCGAGGCACGCCTTGAAAAGATCGAAGCACTCGGCGCATCGGTCCTCGCGATTTCGCCCGAGAAACCATCGGAAACAATCAAACTCGAAGAGAAACTCGACATCGGGTTTACTCTTGCGACCGACGCCGACAACCAGATCGCTCGCCAACTCGGGCTTCTGTTTGTCATGTCCGAAGAGATGATCGAGAAGTACCACCAGTACAACCTCGATGTTCCCAAGAGCAACGGCACGAAAACTTGGGAACTCCCCATCCCCGCGACCTACATCGTGGATACCGACCACACCATCCGCTATGTGTTTGATGATGTCGATTACTCCAAGCGTGCAGACTACGACAAGGTGCTCAAAGTCCTCAAAGAAATACAGGGCGAGACCTGAGTTCCGCCGCCCAATACCAAGCCCCCCTCTTCGGCGGGTACAGCATCATTGTGATCTGTGCCCGCCCTTTTTTTTACCCATGAACAATCTTGTCGAGTTGAATGCGCAGGCGCTTGTCACTCACGGGCATCACCGTCCTGAGCTCTTGGGCAAAGGTCGCAATCCTCAACTCCTCGACCATCCAACGCAGCGTGGCGAACTCCTCAGCAACCGCGCCAAGATGTGCATCTTGTGCGTACAACTCGCCCAGGCATTGCACCCAAGGCCCAACCAACCCGGCCAACTTTCGGTCTTTCTGGATTCCCCCGGTGCGGATACGATCGAGCCGAACCTCGATCCCCTTGAGGTACCGCGGATAGGACCAGAGCCAGTTCGTCGGTGTCTCAAGCAGATATCCATCCGGCGTGAGCAGTTGCAGTTGTGCTTCAATCTCATTGGCAGTTGCGTGCCAATCCTTTGGTAATCCACGATCAAGCCGATTGCGTACACGGACGAACCCGTCGAATATCTTGCCTAGATTCGATATCGATTGCTGGCAAGTTTCAAGACCGTTGTCGTACGCCCGAGGCAGTCGCTCATCGAATGCCTCTTGTGTGCGCACGATCGCGAAGCCTTCAACACATGCCGCGAGCCCCGTTCGGCACAGAACAATCGACTCCATTTCTGCGCCCGCAGAACAGGCGGCCCCGAGCATGGCAAGCGGGGTGTACCCCGGGAGTGATTTGACTCGCAGACGAAGCTCGTGCTTGATCGCCAATCCGTACAACAACCCAATCGCGGGGCGGGTATGAAGCTCGGCGTCACGCTTGGTCGAGCATGCAAGCATCCGTACTGATTTCCCATCGATAGCCAGTGCCGGGAATCCTGTCACACTTGGCTTGCCCTTGGATTGAAACTGAACGGTCTCTTTGAGTTCACCAAAGTCCCACGAGGTAATACCTGATCGCTCTACCTTCTCCGATACCGCCTTGACCGACTGGGTCGCTTCTCCTCGGAACTGCCTTTGCAACGATCGGATCTGTCGCCCTTCGCCGACGGCTTTCCCCTTTGAGTCCACCACTTCAACCCTTGGATGCACATGCTCTGGGACCTCGCTCGCACGAAAATCATCGGGGCGTACGAAGGTGCCGGTCATCTCCGACAACTTCTGGGCGAGTTGGACCTCAATGGAACTTTCGCCTTGGGTTAGTTTGTTGCCTAGATCATTGCCGACCTTGGCAGCGTCAAACTGACGCCGAAGGTGCTTGGGAAGGGTGCGGATGAGTGCTTCGATTCTCGCGGGAAGAAACCCGGGCACTGCCCAATCCACTTGCTCTTGGGAAAGCTGATGCAGCTGCGAAACACTCACACGGATGCTCGCCCCGTCATGTGTCTCGCCCGGCTCATACGCATACGACACATTCGCGTTGAGCGTATCAAACGAGATCCGATCGGGGTGTGAAATCGGTGTCACTTCTTGCGCGCTTGATTCGAGAAGATCCGATTCTCGCATGCGCAAGAGCCCCGGATTTTCGGTTTCCATCTTTGCTGCCCACCGGTCGAACGAGTTCCCGGAGTACACATCTTCGGGAAGCCGATGGTCATAGAACGAGTGCATCGCCTGGGTGTCAGCGATCAGATCGCCACGCCGGGCCTTGGCTTCGAGTGTTCGTACAGTATCGAGAAGAGTTCTGTTCTCCTTTACTGCTTTGCTTCGCGATGAAAACTCGCCCTCGATTAAAGCATGGTGAATAAAAAGTGATCTCGATTCCACCGGGTCAACTGGTCCGAAGTGAACCGTTCGTCTCGGGATAATGTCGAGACCAAACAGAGTCACTTTTTCATCCGCGATGACCCGTGCGGTTTTCTCGTCCCAACGAGCACCCGAGTGTGTCCGTTTGATGAGGTGAGCGGCAGCATCCTCGATCCATTTTGGTTCGATCTTGGCAAGTGTCCGCGCATACACCTTTGTTGTGCGCACGATCTCTGCGCTCATCACCCACTTGGGCTTGGTCTTGAAGACCGAGGACCCCGGATTGATTGAAAAACTGGTTGTGCGTGTGCCGTTGTACTCGAATCGTTCGCCCTTGGTCCCGATATTGGCAAGCAGCCCGCAGAGCAGTGCGCGGTGGATGGCGTCGGAGTCGTCGGAAGTTTTTTCAGGGTCAAACTTGAGCTCGATGCTCATGGATCGCAGTTGACGGTACACCTCTCTCCATTCGTCGATGCGCCGGGGCGCGAGGTAGTTCTTTTCGCATGCCTTGGCGAGTTTTCTCCGCGAGAGATCCTTCCACTGATCGTGGTACCAATCCCAGATCCGCAGGTAGGATAAAAAATCCGACCCCTCCACCTTGAACTGCTGATGAGCCTGGTCGGCAGCGTCACGCTTGTCGTGCGGGCGCACACGCGGATCTTGCGTCGACAATGCAGCCGCGATGATGAGCACTTCATGGAGGCAATGCTCCTCATGCCCGGCGATCACCATGCGAGCAACCCTCGGGTCAACGGGGAGCTTAGCCATTACGCGCCCGACCTTGGTGAGTTGATCCTGGTCATCAATCGCACCGAGCTCGCGGAGTGTTTCGTGACCGTCACGCCATTGGCGGTTGTCGGGGCAATCGAGGAACGGGAACTCGGAAGGGGCTCCGAGTTTGAGATCGACCATCTGAAGGATCACGCTGGCGAGGTTGGTACGCAAGATTTCAGGCTGGGTGAACTCCTCACGCGATTCCAAATCGGTTTCCGCAAACAAGCGGATGCATATGCCGGGCGCGACACGCCCGCATCGACCGGCTCGCTGGTTCGCCGAGGCTTGTGAGATCGGTTCGACCTGCAATCCCTGAATCTTTGTTCGTGTGTTGTAGCGTTTAAGCCTCGCCACGCCGGGGTCAACGACCGATCGGATGCCCGGCACGGTCAGCGAGGTCTCGGCGACATTGGTCGCGATCACGATCCGCGGCGCACCCTTGGGACGAAATACCCGCTGCTGTTCTGATGCCGAGAGCCGGGCGTACAGCGGAAGAATCTCTACGCGCTCTGGCAACGAATCTTGCTTGCGTAGTGCGTGGGCGGTCATCCGGATTTCTCGCTCGCCGGGCATGAAGATCAGCACATCAGCGTGCCCCTCGTTGACCAGCTGGGTCGATGCGACCGCCGCGGCTTCATCAATACCCACGCCGCTGAGTACCAGGTCCGGGTCGTACCGCATCTCAACCGGGTAGGTCCGCCCAGAGACCTCGATGATTGGTGCGGGCGCGGCGTGGGTTGCGAAGTGATCCGCAAACCGCTCGGCATCAATCGTCGCCGAGGTGATGATAAGTTTGAGATCCTTGCGCTTGGGCAACAGCGTGTGCATGTACCCGAGCAAAAAATCAATATTGAGCGATCGTTCATGGGCTTCATCGATGATGATCGTGTCGTACCGATGGAGTTTTCGATCCGACCGCGTTTCGGCGAGCAGGATGCCATCGGTCATGACTTTGACAAGCGTTTTCTCACTCGTGCCATCTCCGAATCGAACCTTGAACCCAACCTGTTGCCCGAGCGGCACACTGAGTTCCTCGGCAATCCGTGAAGCGACGGTTCGGGCCGCGATCCGGCGAGGCTGGGTGTGCCCGATGAGCCCATCGACACCACGCCCGAGTTCGAGGCACATCTTTGGGATCTGCGTGGTTTTTCCCGAACCGGTCTGCCCGCAAACAATAACCACCTGGTGTTCGTTGATGGCGGCCATGATCTCGTCGCGCTTCGCCGAAACTGGTAAATCAGGCGGGTAGCTGATCGCAGGGACGCATTGAAGGCGATCTTTATGGGAATCAATCGCGGCTTGCATCTCGGATCTGATTCGCTGCTCTATCTGTGGAGCATCACGCCTTTGCCTGCCCGGTTTATGGAGACCCCGCAGCCGAGCAATGAACAACCCACGCACCGAGTTTGGGCACGCCTTGAGCAAGGCATCGAACTCTTTTGAAAACTCACCCATGGACCGATCGGACCATCTGTTGTGCACGCGATGGATCAACCGCATTGGTCCATATCCCATCTGCTTTTATCCATGATCCCACGATCAATGCGTCGGCGAACTCAAACAACCCCGCAGCGTTGTCGGGCGTGACGCCCGAGCCGACAAGGATTGGGAGATCCACCGCCTCGCGTGCTTGGCGGACATCTTCGATGGCGGTTTGCTTTCCGGTTGACGAGCCGGTGATGATGAGTCCATCGGCACCAAAAAACTTGGCACCCTCGGCAAAGTCTGCAACCGAAAGATCGCCCGTGATCGCGTGCGAAGCGTGCTTCTTTTTGATATCGCAGAAAACCTTGATCGACTCGGCACCGATGGATTTGCGATACCGAAGCAACCCCCCCGCTTCGGCTTTGCCCAAGACGCCTTCGTCGGCGACATGAGCGAACACAAAGTTCTCGCAACGAATAAACGCCCCGCCCGCAGCGTGGGCGACCGCCAAAGCACGGGTGTTGCCGCCCGAGAGAATCTGGACTCCAAACGGGATGGAGATTGCGGCAGCAACCGAGCAGGCAACCGCGGTCATCGCGGCGGTGATGTCCGGCGTGAGATCATCGCCATGAACATACGGGATGTCGTGCATGTTCTCGATGATGATCGCGTCAAACCCGCTGTCCTGGAGTTGCTTGGCTTCGAGGGTTGCTTGGAGCACGATCTCGCGGACGGATTGGGTATTGTTGGGGGTCGAGGGGAGTGCACCGACATGAACCATGCCGATGAGTTTCTTGTCTGAGCGTGCGATGAGGTCAAAGGGGGTGTGCATGGCGGATATCCGTGTCTGATTTCATGAACTGTAAGAATTGAGGCGTCCGGGGGTTGTGCCGGGGCTCGATGTCGCGTATTTTGTGTGTCCCTATCGTAGAGCGACCAAACCGCACCGACGCGGGATAGTAAGGATTCATATGAGCACCGAAAAACAGTTTCTCACCGCCCCGGACCCCAAACAAACCAAGTTCCCAAGGGGCGTGCCCTTCATTATCGGGAACGAGTTGGCGGAGCGGTTTAGTTTCTATGGAATGAAGGCCATTTTGATGGTGTTCATGACCGAGCACCTGATGAACTCAGCGGGC
>JAESUL010000326.1 GCA_016763115.1 Phycisphaerales bacterium
CCGCCGGGCGCTTGCCGCCAATCACGCCCTGAAGTTGAAAGTTGTACAGTTCGGATTCGATCGCGTTCGTACGCGCTTGGCGGGCATTCTCAAAGTCCTGCTGGCGTTCCCATTCGAGCCGCTCGGCCTCGCTCATTCCCGGATCGCCTCTCGGTTCATCAGCAACGACAACATCACGCGAGAACGGGTGTTCGGGCAACTCGACCGAACCGCCAAACTGCATGACATGCGAGCTCTCGTTGAGCGCGCTGAGCACCTGCGTAAATCGCTTGCTGTTCTCGGCTGCGGTGGTCTCGGCGGTGTAGTCGATCGCGACGACATTCTCGTCGAGCCCGGCCGCCATCCCCATGTACCGCATCCCGTACACCGCACCGATACCAACAAACAACACGATGCCCGCGATGAGCATCTGGTTGTCCACCTTCGACTTCTTCGGCCCGTGCAACTCCGAAGCCGGTCCGTGATTCAACGATGGAATCCCGGTCGCCGAATCGGTCTGGGCGAGATTCACGAACACCTTGTTGGCAGCCTCGTTTGAATCGCCTTCCTGTGGCAATAGATTATTGGTCATCTTTATGCACCCCCCGCGCTGTTCTGGAAGTAGATACTCAGCGTAAACGACGCCTCGAGTTCCGTTTCGTCGTCGTTGGAGTCCAGCAGTTTCATGTCCACGATCCGTGTGATCCGTGGGAGGCGCTCGATCTCGACAAGGAAGTTATAAAACCCATCGAACGACCCGGAGGTCTTCATCTCCAGGGGCTGCTCGCGGTACCACGCCGCTGCGACGGGCTTGGCGCTCTTGAGCGACGGGGGCGAAAGCCCGGCGTCGATCGCCAACGCGGAAACCTGGCGGATAATCTGATCCACCTCCTTGCCCGATGGGAGCAAGGACTCCATCTCATCGATCCGCTTGATCAACTTCTCGTTGACATTCTGCAGATCGGTGTTCCGCGAGGTCTCGCTGCGGAGTTTGCTGAGCATTTCTTGCTTGTGGGTGATCTCCGCCTTGGCCTTGTTGATGTTGGCTGTCTGTGGGCGGAAGACGACAAAGTAGCTCACAATCGGCAGCAACAGCACCGAGAGGAAAAGAATGATTTCACGGGTTCCAAATCGCATAAGTACGCTCCTGTTGATCCATTAGTCGGTGGTGGACTCTTCGCCCGCGATTCCAAAGCCGCCGGTGTGGATATCGACCTGCTCTGTATCTGCGAGCATGTTGGCATCCGCGTTGGAAGCGATTTTCATAGTGATGCTGAACCGGCGATAATCTACTTTGTCGATCATCGTCGTATCAATGTATTTGAGCTCGACTTCCTTGAAGAGCTTCGATGATTTCATCGCACCCAAGAAGTCAGCGACCTCGTCGTTGTTCGTCGCGATCCCATCGATGGTCAACGCGTACTTGAACTTCGGCGCGTGCACCTTCTTGGGCTTCGCGTCGGCGTCCTTGCCCTGACCCACGCCGTGGTTGGTCAGTGAGCCTTTTTTGGCGCCCTTTTTCTTCTTGGGGTCCTTCTTGGGCTCGGGCGGCTTGACCCGCTCGCCGTTGAGGTCCAGCTTGGTCAGGATCATCCCCTGGGGGATGCCACGGACGATCTCGCCGATCAGCACGCTCCGCGGGACGCGGTCCTTGAGTGCGGTGACGATTTCGGCGCGCTCGAGCAGGTCATCGCGTTGCTTTTCGAGCTTTTTGAGCTGCTCGATCTTGCCCGCTTCCTCAGCAAACGCCGCCTGAACGACTTTCTGCTCGCTATGGACCTGACGCCAACGCTGGTGGTTCACAAAGAACGCACCGATCACGCCGGCGAGCACGAGCACGAACAGCAGCATCGCCATAAGCGATGCGCGTACCTGCCCCTTGCCCTTGACATATTCCGCGGGAAGAAAACTCCCGCCCTTGCTACCAGTTGTTCCGGACTTATCCATTCGTCCCTCCACATCTACTTACTCAAAGGTCTGTTGGGATCAGTGCACCACCAACCACCGAAGCCCATCCGGGCTGTGCGTCGGTCAGGTCCACCCCGCTGGTGGGCACCCTCCCGGCGCGTCCTAAGCACGCGAGCGGATCAACGCTCTGTGCACTCATATTCAACTTGCGCGCGATGTGCTCGCACACCGACACCTGCTTTGACAACCCGCCCACAAAGATCACACGCCCGATCGGTGTCCCGGGGAACAACGAGCGGTGGTACCGCAAACACATCGAGACCTCGTCGGTCATGATCTCGAGCGATTCACGAAGATCAACCTTGGGCCCCACGGGGCGGAGCACCGAAACCGGTTTGGGTTCCTCTACTGCATCCTCCGGCGGCGGCATCCCGGGCATCGACTGCCCAACAGCAACCGATGCCTGCTCGGGAACCAGCACCTTGAGGCTCTGGCGGATCTCTCTGGCTTCGAGCATTGTGCACCGCAGTTGGAGACAGATCGAATCATCAAAGTGCATCGCGCCGTGCTCAATCGAACGGGCAAACACGGTGCGTTCGCCGTGCATGATGAGCACATTGGTCGTCGAGCACCCCATATCGAGCACAAGCACAGGCTTGGAATCCTCGACCCCGTTCACGCGCGGGCGGATCGCCCGGGCAAGGGCCTCAAAGTCATTGTGAATCCCGACGGGTTCGAGCTTGGCACTCTTCAAGGTGCCCATCAACCGCCCGACAAACTCGCGTGATGCCGCGTACGCGATCACCTCTCGCTTGCCCCCGCTCTTGGCCCCCTCGACCACCTCGCAGCGGACAAGCAACGCCGACGGGTCGCACCCGATCTGCGTCGCCAGGTGCCCGCCGGCGAGTTCTTCAAGAGAGACGCCTTCGATCGGATTAATCTGAAAATGTTTGCACACCATCTGCCCTACGGGGATCATGCACACGGCGCGGTTGGTCTTGAACTTGCCCGACGAGATCAGCTTGGGCAAGGCTTCCATCTGGAACAACAATCGCTTAGCGGGTGATGCCAAGAGATCATCAGGGGTGGTCAACTGCGAGGCCGCCGATATCATCGGCTGGTCCGATCCGCTCAGCTGGAGCACCTTGAGTGACCCCACGCCAAAGTCGATCGAGAGCGGGTATCCGTTCAACCGCATCGAGCGCGAGCCGCTGCGGGCCGGTGTGCCCTGCTTCTTGATTTTGGGTTTGCGTTTCACTTTAGACGAACCCCTTTCCACCCGGCGTCGAGTACAGGACACACCAGATCGGCAAGCACCGGATCTGTTGTCCTACTCGTAGAATCGGCCCGATTGGACCGCGAGTTCAGTATGGATTCGGCTCACCCTATTGGGGGTTGGAACCCGCCCGCGCAGATCATCCCCACCGGCGCAAACCGCACAATCAAACTAGTTAGCCTTGTGCGATGCGTCCGAGAACTCTTTGCAGGTTCTTTAGCGCCCCATCGAGATCCCACCGCTGATCGTCACGATCGCCGGTCGTGTTGGAGATCACCCGCAGTTCCCCGGTGCGCACGCCGAGGCGTTGCCCGACGAGCGCGCACGCCGCCCCTTCCATCGCCTCGACCGATGCACCGGTCCGCTCGACCACCCCGCGAGCACACCCGTCCTCGCCCGAGCACCACGACACGCACGCAATAACACCCGTCGCATCACACGCATCGCCGAGCCAATCAAGCATCTGCGAATCGTGCTCGATGCCCATGGTTCCGTCGTTGAAGTATCCAAATCCGATCTCGGCGCAGGAAACAAACCCG
>JAESUL010000028.1 GCA_016763115.1 Phycisphaerales bacterium
AACGGAAGCTGCTGAATTTTGATGAAGGCGTGTTTATTTTCATGCTGTCCGGAGCTTTGATCTTCAATGTGATCTCCCCCATGCTTTGGGTCTTCGCCGCCAGCCAACTCTTCTATGGTGTCGCTCGCAGTTTTCAGCGGGGCCGACAACTTCACCTCAATCAGCTTCCTCAAATCATGACCACGACTGAAAAATAATCACAAACAGTCCAGAAAATGCGTCTCGCAATACACCAAACGCCGGTTCAAGAATACATTCGATTCGTGCCACGCTTTCGCGCTGATTAGTCACTTCATTGATCTGCCCCCAAACCGAATCGCAATCTTAATGCGAGTCATTTCGTAGAATGAACTCAGTCGGAAGCTAGAAATCTCATTTAGTTCTGACCCGTTCCCTGACCCGCTTTGAGGCCAAACGAGTCCATACGAGTCCAAATCAGTCCCTCCCAAACCAGCATGGCAGCGTTTAAATCTTGTTTTTAAGGCATAAGCTGGCCGTCACATGGCAGAAGTCGCTGGTTCGAGTCCAATTACGCCCATTGTTTAGTCTGTGCAGGGGCTAGCAAGGATCGACATCAGTGTTGATTCTGTTTTTGTATCCTCACTGTTGTACTTCATTGCCAATGGTGATACCTTGTTGCGACTAGATTCTTGAGTGCAAGGCTTCGCTAAATCTTCGCGAGATCGAGCCGACTCTGAACCCAAACGGATGCTGAGGTGCTCATTTCGATAGCCATAGCCACGGTTTACAGTCTCAAAGTCCCAGATTTTGACAGCGGCATCGCAACTTTGCAATCCGAAGACAGTACGATCTTGTCCCCAAGTTGTGGGTGGGGAACATGAACGGAAATCGCTCGATGGTATTGTCTCGTCAACCAAGGTTTTTTCTTCTTGGATCGATCCTGATCTGGTTGAGTCTGGTGCCCGCCGGGTGCCGATCCCCGGAGTCCTACCGGACCCAGGCCGACGATGTGGCTGCCGATATTCTCGAGCAGAACTGGGAGCAAGCGGTTGGGCACCCCAACGCGGGTTTCACCATCGAACGCCCACAAGACTCGCTTCGGCGACGACTCTTGCTCGATCAGCACCTGCCCATGCGCTCGGGCGCGAGCGCGAGCTCGAACGATGATCCAAAGATCAAGCAATGGCCCGACGCCGAGTACGCACAGCAAAGCGACGATCAATCGATTGATCCGGTTGCGAATGTTGCCCAGGCCCCGATGATCACCCTCGATGAGGCGTTGATCATCGCTGCGAGCAACAGCAGGCTCTATCAATCGCAAAAAGAAACGGTGTTCCAATCGGCCCTCCGCCTCGATCTCCAACGCAATGCGTTCCGCACAACATGGGCGGGCGTTGTCGATTCAGTATTCAGCTCCAATCTTGGAGCATCCTCGCAAACCAACGGCTTTGTCAATCAGGATTCACTCTCTGTCTCCAAACGATTCCGCAACGGGTCGCAGTTCATGGGGCTTCTCGCCGTGGACCTCGCCAAACTCCTCAATGGCTCACGAGAGGGCTCGACGGGGATTCGGCTCGATACAAGCCTCTCGATCCCGCTGCTCCGCGGGTCCGGGCGATTCATTGTCACCGAGCCGTTGACGCAAGCCCAGCGTGATGTCGTCTACTCGATCTACACCTTCGAGCGTTTCAAGCGGACATTTGTGGTCGGGATTGCCAGCGACTACCTCTCCGTGCTCCAGCAACTTGATCGCGAGCAGAACGCGGTGGAGAACTACAAGCGGGTCGTGTCATCCACCCGCCGGGCCCGTCGGCTCGCCGACGCGGGGCGACTGCCAGAAATCCAGGTCGATCAATCCGTGCAAGACGAACTCCGCGCACGCAATGCATGGATCAGCGCAACGCAGGCATCGCAGCGCATCCTCGATGGGTTCAAGATCACGCTTGGCCTGCCGACCGATGCGCGGATCACCCTCGACCCGACCGAGTTTGATCTCCTGCTCAACTCAGATCGGTACGCCCGGTACCTCGCGCCGAGCGATTCACTCAGCGGACAGCAAACCCCGTCCGCCGATGCCCCGGTGGTCCTGGTCGCTCCCTTATTGAGCGATGCGGGCCCGATGGAGATGAGCCAAGAAGATGCCATCGCGATCGCGTTGGTCAACCGCCTTGATCTGCGTGTCGTGGTGGGGCAGATTATTGATGCCCAGCGTGGCGTGGTGGTCGCCGCCGACAATCTTCGCGCCGACATCACCCTGCTCGGTTCTGCCTCGCTCGGCGAAAGCCGGTCGCTTGGCAGCGCAACGCTGGACGACGCCCAACTCCGCACCGATCGCGGCTTCTACTCGCTCTTGCTCGGCATCGATCTCCCCTTCGAGCGCACCGCAGAACGCAACAGCTACCGCAACGCCCTGATCGCCTACGAGCAAACCATCCGCCAGCTTCAAGATGTCGAGGACGGGGTCAAGTTCGATATCCGCAATGTCCTCCGCGACATGCTCGAAGCCCGCGAGACCATCCGCATCCAGGCAGAATCGGTCCGCGTTGCTCAGCGCCGCGTCGATTCAACAGACCTTTTCTTGCAAGCAGGGCGTGCAGAAATCCGCGATCTGCTCGAATCCCAGAATGCACTCAACACCGCCCAGGATGCGTTGACCAACGCCGTCGTCAACTACCGGATCGGCGAGCTCGAGTTCCAACGCGATCTCGGCGTGCTGCAAGTCGCCGACAACGGGCTCTGGACCGAGTTCAATCCAGATTCATACGACATCGATCAGATCAGATCCACCCTCGACGCACACCGCCCCGCGAGCGAGTCTCCCAACGGCGGCCCAATCGAAAACGATGGATAAGAAAATGAAGGATACGAAAATGAATAAGTCAACAAAGAACCTCGCCGTCCTTATCGCCGTGGTTGCTTTGATCGCGTTGGGCTCGATCGCGATCGCGTCGTTGTCCAAGGGTGCTTCCAATGATGCCAGCACCCAGCCGCTCTACACCCTCCGCCGTGCACCGCTGTCAATCAACCTCAAAGAATCGGGCACCATCAAATCACGCGATCAGTTCGTGGTCAAGAGCCAGGTCGAGGGGCGAACATCTATCCTCTATGTTATCGACGAGGGAGTGGTCGTTAAAAAGGGTGAACTGTTGATCGAACTCGACGCGAGCGGGCTCAACGATCGCCTTGTTGACCAGCAGATCATGGTGGAGAACACCGCCGCCGATTACATTTCCGCCAAAGAGAATCTCGCGGTTGTCAAGATCCAGGCACAGAGCAACATCGCCAAGGCCGAGCTCGAAAATCAGTTCGCCATCGAAGACAAAGTCAAATACATCAAAGGCGAATGGCCCAAGGCACTGATGGAAGCAGACACCGATGTAAAACTCGCCCAAGAAGATTTCCGTAGAGCAACCGACGAGTTCGGGTGGTCAAAGAAACTCTTCGAGGAAAAGTACCTCTCCGAAACCGAGTACCGTGCCGATGAACTCGCACTCAAGCGTTCCGAGCTCCAGGTTGCCCTCGCCAATGAGAACCTCAAGCTGCTCAAAGACTTCACCCACACACGCAAACTCGCCGAGCTCGAATCCGATATCACCCAGAAGAAACTCGCCCTCGAGCGCGTCACCAGAGAATCTTCGAGCGATATTGTCCAGGCCCAGGCAAGGGAACGCGCACGCGAGGCCGAGCTCAAACGCCAGAAAAACAAGCTCTCCAAAATCGAAGACCAACTCTCCAAAACAAAGATGTACGCCCCC
>JAESUL010000327.1 GCA_016763115.1 Phycisphaerales bacterium
GTCCTGATCGGTGTATACTTGTGTGTGAGCATTTCACCAAAGAACCAGCCAAACCCATCGTTCTCCGAGATCGGTTCAACCGACCCGGTGACGCTCAAAACCCTCAAGCGGATGAAACGCCGCCAAGAGCCCTTCGCGTGCCTGGCGTGCTACGACGCGACCACCGCCCGGTGGCTCCAGCGCGCAGGCGTCCATCTGCTGCTCGCGGGCGACTCGGCGGCCCAGGTCATCCTCGGGCACGATCGCACCATCCACATGCCCCTGGATTTCGCCATCCAGATCACCGCTGCCATCAAACGCGGCGCACCCCAGACGCTCATCATGGCCGACATGCCTTTCCTCAGCTACCACGCCTCGGTTGAATCCGCACTGACCAACGCCGCCCGTTTCATGACCGAGGGCAACGCCGATGTCGTCAAACTCGAAGCCGACGAAACCTTCGTCCCCATCGTCGACCGCATGACCCGCGCAGGTATCCCCGTGTGTGCCCATGTCGGGTGCCGACCGCAATCCAGTTCCGTCACCGGAGGCCCCGTCGCCGCCGGGCGCACCCAAGACCAACTCAAACAGGTCGTCCGCGACGCGGTTGCCCTCCAGCAAGCCGGCGCGGTCCTGATCCTCATCGAGGCCGTCCCGGCGGAGGTCACCCGTGCGGTGATGCAAGCCGTCACGGTCCCCGTCATCGGCATCGGGGCCGGCACCGATTGCGACGGACAAATCCTCGTCGTCAACGACCTGCTCGGGCTGACCGACCATCCGCCAAGATTCGCCCAACCCGCCACCAACCTCGGCGAGCAAATCATGCAGGCCGGCAAGACCTGGGTCGATCGCGTCTCGACCAGCACCATCGGCGGGCAGCAATACACCATGCGCGATGCTCCGCAACCATCAACCGATGGTTCTGCATCCAAAGCACCCAAATCGTCGAATATCTAATCGGCGCCCGTCCGTTATTCTCTCAGAGGGTTCTTCAAGGAGCATCTAATGCGCAAGTTCATCACCATCGCACCGGCCCTGATCGTCCTGATGACGACCGTCGTGCTGCTCCTCGCCGGCCCTGCAATGATGCACCGCTACACCTTCGCCCAGCAGTACGCCCAGATCACCCTCGCCCGCGAGGTCCTCTCCGATGACGATATCCTCCGCCGCATCGACCGTGCTATTTCCGCAATCGCAGATGCTGTCGAACCCTCCGTCGTCCACATCGAGGCCCAAGGCACCGAACCCAACTCCGGAGGCACCACCGGCTCGGGCTGGATCTACGACGCCGAGGGGCACATCATCACCAACGCCCATGTCGTCCGCAACGCCAAAGAGGTCGCCGTCGAGTTCTTTGATGGACGGGTCGTGCGTGCCAAGGTCCTCGGCAAAGATCCCTACACCGACATCGCCGTCATCCAGATCCCCGATCCGGGATCCTATTTCCCCGCGCGCCGATCAATGCAACGCCTCCCACGCCGGGGCGAACGCGTCTTCGCCTTCGGCTCCCCCTTCGGGTTCAAGTTCTCCATGTCCGAAGGCATCGTCTCCGGGCTCGGTCGCCAGGCCCCAGGCTCCAATGTGCTCGGCGGGTACACCAACTACATCCAGACCGACGCCGCCGTCAACCCGGGCAACTCGGGAGGCCCGCTCGTCAACACCGACGGGCATGTCATCGGCATGTCCGTCGCCATCGCCACCGCACGATCCATCGGAGGCTCGATCGAAGACTCCGGCGGCGACTCCGCCGGCATCTCCTTCGCCATCCCCCTAGGCACCATCGAACCAATCGTCTCCCAGATCATCCGCTTCGGCTCCGTCTCCCACGGGTACCTCGGCATCATGTTCAACCCACGCCAAGGCAACCTCCAACGCTGGAAAACAGACGATGGCGTCTCTCTCTCAGGCATCCTTGTCACCGGGCTGGAATCCGACGGCCCGTCCTACGCCGCGGGCATGAAAACCGGCGACATCATCACCGCCATCGAAGGCTCACCAATCACCACCGTCGAATCACTCTCAACCCTGGTGAGCTCGGGGCGACCCGGCGACACAATCAATGTCCGCGTCTACCGTGACCATCGCCCCATTGATGACCAGCCTGTCGATCTCCGGCTCGCCGATCTTCAGCCCGTTGATATCAAGGTCAAACTCGCGGCGATGAAGCCTCAGGTCCTCGCCGGACGCATCGCCCAGCCCATCATGGTCCAACTCGGCATGCTCATCAACCGCCGAATCGAATCCCCGGTCCGCATCCTTCAGGTGTGGGACGGTTTCCCGGCAGCGTCCGCCGGGCTCCTCGCCGGCGACCGCGTCGTCGCCATCGACGGCATCAGCGTCAACAACACCAACCGCTTCTTCGTCCTCCTGGCCGAACGCGGGCTGCTCACCGGCGAGACCGTCACCCTCAGCGTCATCGACTTCGAAACCGATCAACAACGCGATGTCCGCCTCACCCTCTATCCATAGCCAAGCATGAAGAACTCCGCCCTGCGTGCAGACGCCATGCTCATCATTGTCGCCCTGATCTGGGGCTCGGGCTTTGTCGCACAACGATCCGCAATGGACCACATCGGCCCGTTTACTTTCACCACACTCCGCTACCTCATCGGTGCCGCCGTCCTCGTTCCATTCGTGCTTCGTTCAAAGCGCCCAAGGTTCTCTAAGCCCGTTCTCATCCACGGAATCTTTCTCGGACTCATCATGACCGTGGCGGCAACCCTCCAGCAAGTCGGGCTTGTGTACACCACCGCATCACGCGCCGCATTCATTACCGGGCTCTATGTGCTCGTCGTTCCCGCGATCGGTTTCTGCTTTGGTCAACGCTCAACCCTCGGGCACATCCTCGGCGTGCTCCTCGCTGGGATCGGGATCTACTTCCTCGCCGGCGACCTCTCTGGCGAGTTCGGACGCGGCGATACCCTCGTCGCTCTGTGCGCACTGGCATGGGGTTTCCATGTCGTCTTTGTCGCCAAACTCGCGCCGGATTCAGACCCAATCCTTCTCGCGTTGATCCAGTTCGTCACCGTCGCCGTTGTTGCCTTGGCGATCCAACTCTTTACCGAATCACCGACCATCGAATCCATCGCCAACGCGAAATGGTCCATCCTCTACTCCGGCATTTTTGCCGTCGGGCTTGGTTTCACCCTCCAGATCATCGCCCAACGAAAAGCCCCCGTCACCCACGCAGCGATCCTGATGAGCTTCGAGACCGTTTTCGGCGCCTTCTTCGGGTGGCTCCTCATCAATGAACGCTTGTCCCCGATCGAAATCTTCGGCTGCTCGCTCATGCTCTGTGGCATCGTCCTCTCCCAACTCTGGCCCCACAAACCAACCCCAGCCGAACAAACCAAACTCATCGACCCCGTGCGCTAACGCCCCCAGTTGTCAAATCGTTGCCAAATCGTCGCCCTATCGTTGCCCATGGATTCCTTCGCCAACAAAAATGTCACGGTCATGGGGCTCGGTCGCTTCGCAGGCGGGCTCGCCATCACCCGCTACCTCGCCAACCAAGGCGCATCGGTCCTCGTCACCGACCTCGCCGATGAATCGACCCTCGCCGATTCCATCGCCCAACTCCAGCCCTTGATTGATGCTGGCAAGGTCCAACTTCGTTTGGGCGAGCACCAAGTTGACGATTTTACCTCCGCCGATTGCATCATCGCCAACCCCGCCGTCGCCCAGCCCTGGAACAACCAATACCTCAACGCAGCCCGCGACGCGGACATCCCTATCACGACCGAGATCGAAATCGCGTTGGCCCACCTTGACCACTCTCGGCTCATCGCCATCACCGGGTCGGCCGGCAAGTCCACAACCGCCGCCATGACCCACGCCGCCCTGCAAGCAGCGGGGGCCCACGCGATCCTCGCCGGTAATATCGGTTCCTCGATCCTCGATGTCCTCGACCAACTCACCGATCAAACCATCATCGTTCTCGAACTCTCCAGCGCGATGCTGCACTGGATCGACACCCTTTCGCCCGCGGTCGCGGTTGCAACCAACTGCACCGAGAACCACACCGACTGGCACGCATCATTCCTGCACTACCGCGATTGCAAACAATCTATTTTTACAAGCCAACCCGATCAAGCAACCGCGGTGCTCGATCAATCGCTCACGGAATGGGAAACGAACCCGGGCATCAAACGCATCATCATTTCCGACGACGACCGTATCGCCGACTGCACCGCTCCCGGCATACACAACGCGACCAACGCCGCGATGGCTTCGGCCGCTGCCCGGGCCGTGCTCCCCGATGCCAGCGTACAAAAAATCAACGCCGCCATCCGTGCCTTCCCCGGGCTTCCGCATCGGCTCTCATTGTGCCACCAATTAAACTCCATCCGATTCTTCAACGATTCCAAATGCACCGTCCCCGGCGCAACCGTCCTTGCTATCCAGGCACTCTCACAGTCTGCACCAGCAAGCACCATCCACCTCATCGCCGGCGGCTACGACAAAGGCTCAGACCTCGCCCCCATCAGCACCCTCGCCGAATCCCTCGCCGGGCTCTACACCATCGGCGCAACAGGCAAAGCTCTCGCAGCCAACGCCAAATCCAATGCCCACCATTGCACCACCCTTCAAGAAGCAATGCAAACCATCATGCAACGCATGAAGCCCGGTGACACCGTGCTGCTCTCGCCGGGGTGCGCATCGTGGGACCAGTTCACCAACTACGAACACCGAGGCAACACCTTCCGCGACCTGGCCATCGCCCTCACGGAGCATTCGCCATGTGGTTGATCTCAACGGCCATCTTGGCCTCGGTAATAAGCGTATCGCCCGATCCAGAACCCAAAGAACTCGTCCCCGGCATCTTCATCGCCCAAGGCGTCGTCGAGTTTGATGCCAAGGTCGCCATCGATTGCCACCACGAAGGCACGCCGGATGTCTACCTCGAAATGTTCATCACCGCCCCAGATTCACGCGAGCACGAATCGCTCCTCGTCGCCACCATCAAACCCTCCTCACTCCACGCGGCCCTGCTCGCCGCGGGCTTCGAGCCCGGCGCTCCGATGTCCTTCAACGAAAAAACCAACACACGCATCCGAGCCACCGGCGACCAACTCATCATCGAAGTCATCATCGATGACCACGAACCAATCGCCATCGAAACCTGGGTTGTCCATGTCGAAACCGCCAAGCCGCTCCAGTCCAGCCCCGATTGGACCACCTTCGTGTTCGCGGGCTCCAAGCTGACCGATCGCGGGTACGCCGCCGATGCCGACGCCACCATCGCCGCACTCACCGCCTTCACCACCGAAACCATCGCCCCCGCCTGGACCCTCTCCCCCGACGCGGCGACCGACGAGCCCGTCTGGATCGCCAACCGCGATCTCGTGCCCGAGCAGGGCAAGAGCGTCCGTGTCCGCATCACCGCACCGCCCGAAAAGACTGCGCCAGCAGATCAAGAATAATCTTCAACCAACCTACATCAACCAGATCGGATCAACATCCACCGCACAGGTCGCATCGCTCTTGAGCAACCCATCACTGCGCGCAGCCCCGAGCGCACGCTGGATCATGTTCGCCCTGGGCGCAAGCAACTCCACCAACCACCGGTACTGATTAGCGATCTTAGAAATCACGCATTCCATCGGCCCGGCGACCTCCACGCCCGGCTCAGCGCACGCACGAACAGATTCTGCGATCTGCAACGCGATCGCGTGCGCCTTGCTGTGGTCCTTGTGCCGAACCACCACCCGCGCCATCCGCGTGATCGGCGGGAACCGTGCGATCCGCCGATTGTTGAGTTCCTGCGATGCGAATGTATCGTACTTGTGCTCAGCTGCAAGCGTGATCGCCGGGCTCAGCGGGTTGAGCGTCTGCACCACCACCCGCCCACGCGTCTGCCCACGCCCCGCCCGACCGGCAACCTGCGACACGAGTTGAAAGGTCCGTTCCTCCGCCCGAAAGTCCGGCAGGTACAACGCCGTATCCGCACTCAGCACCCCGACAAGCGAAACATTGGGGAAATCAAGCCCCTTGGCGATCATCTGTGTTCCCAGCAGCATCTTCAACTCATCCTTGCCAAACCGATCGAGCGTCTGGAAATAGTCCTTTGCGCTCCGCATCGAATCCGAATCAACCCGCAAGAAAGTCTCGCCGTGGCGCAGCCCGAGCAACGCCGAGTACCGCCGTTCGATCTCGTCCTCGACCCGCTGGGTCCCCGCGCCGAGTTCAACGACCGCCTTGCCCGTCATCGGGCACGACTCGGGGATCATGCGTTCAGACCCGCAGTGATGACACCGCACAAACCGCCGCCCGCCCTGCATCCGCACCGACCCGCGATGCACGACCATCGTCGCGTCGCACTGATCGCATTCGAGTTTCCATCCGCACTTGGGATCGCTCGACACCACCACGCTGGCGAACCCACGCCGATTCAGCAACAACAAAACCTGCGACCCTGATTCAATCGTCTCTACAATCGCCGTATGCAAGCTCGGCCCGATCGAATCTGTTTTCTTGCGAAGATTCTGCGCCGTTTCATCAAGCTTGCTGAGCACATCGCGTTCCATATCCACAATCCGCACGCTCGGCATCGCCCCCCCGTGTGCCCGTGTCGCCAGCCGCCAACGCGTGAACCGCCCGTCCTTGGCGTTGCAATAACTCTCCAGCGATGGCGTCGCCGACCCGAGCACAATCGGGCACCCCTCGATCTGCGCTCGCTTGATCGCCGCGTCCCGCCCGTTGTACCTCGGCATCGAATCCTGCTTGTACGAACCATCATGCTCCTCATCAACCACGATCATGCCAAGGTTCTTAAGCGGCGCAAAGACCGCCGAGCGTGCCCCGACCACGACCCGTGCATCACCATCACGCGCCGCTGCCCATTGTTTGTGCCGCGTCGATGCCGTCAACCCAGAATGCAACACCGACACCCCGACATCGCCAAACCGCGATACAAACCGTCCCGCCGTCTGAGGCGTCAACGCAATCTCAGGCACCAACACCAACGCCGTCTTCCCCATCGCCAATACTCGGTCGATCAGGTGCATGTACACCTCGGTTTTTCCCGAACCGGTCACGCCCTGCAACAAATGCACCGCAAACGATCCCAAACTCGGCGTGATCCCTTCAACAACATTCGCCTGCTCATCAGTAAGCGTCGGCCGCACATCTTCACGCTGCTCAAGCAGGTCAAACACCTCGGGCGCACGAATAGACCGGATCTCAACCGTTTCCAGATACCCAGCTTTGAGCAACCGATTGATCGGTGACAAGTTGCTCAGCCCAAGCCTCGCCCGCAACACCTTGGGATCAACGGGGAAACAATCCTTGTCCAATCCGCAAATCTGTTCCCACGCCGCCCTGGTTTTTCCCACCAGAACCGATTTTGCATCATCATCACTTGGGGATTGCTCGGTTATTTGCACCGCGCTCCGGGTTTTCGCTCCGGTCTTGGATTTCACCGCCGAGGGCAACGCCGAACCGAGCACCATCCCAAGCGGGCACACATAATACTGGCTCAACCACTTGCACAACTCAACAATCCCCGGCTCAACACCCGCCGAGGTGACCTCCAGCACCAACTTCACCTTCCGCGGATCAAACCCATCGAGCAACCGAGCCCCGCCCGCCTCGATCAC
>JAESUL010000328.1 GCA_016763115.1 Phycisphaerales bacterium
CCTACTCGGCAAGCCTCCCAAGCTCCGAGTGCGGCACACAGGTCCAGTTCTACCTGACAGCAGACTCCAACTCCGGCGATGCCGAGACCCTGCCGGGCACCGCACCAGTAGCCACCTTCAGCGTTGTTTCCGCATTCGCAGTACCCGTCGTTGCCTTCAATGACAACTTCGAGTCCAATCAGGGCTGGAGCGTTTCAGGAGATTCAGCCAGCGCCGCTTCCGGGCGATGGGAACGGGCCACGCCAACCGGTGCAGGTATCCGTGCAGATGCGCCGTCCGACTTCGACGGCTCGGGCCAGTGCTTTATCACCGGAAACGGTTTGCCCGGCGACAACACGGATGTCGATGTTGACCAGACTATCCTTACCTCACCCGTGATGGACGCGACTGGGAAGGCGATCATTTCCTACGCACGCTGGTTCAACAATGCGGGCAACCCCGATGTCGATGACCGCTTCTTTGTCGAGATCTCGGACAACGCGGGTTCAACCTGGACCGCCCTCGAAACGCTCGGCATCAACCACCCCGAATCCAATGGTGGATGGTTTACCGTAAGCCTCAACCTTGAAGGGATCGCGGGGTTCACGCCCAACAGCCAGTTCCAAATCCGCTTTATTGCCGAAGACATCGGCGAGGGCTCAATCGTTGAAGCAGGAATCGACGCCGTGCAACTCCAGGTGGTCAACTGCGAAGAGTGCCTAGCGGACATCACCGGCGAAGGGATTCTGAATCTCCAAGATGTCTTCGCATTCCTCGCATTGTTCAATGCACAAGACCCGTCGGCGGACCTCGCCACCCCGTTTGGCGTATTCAATCTCCAAGATGTGTTCGCGTACCTCGCCCTGTTCAACCAGGGATGTCCTTAATCAAAGGGGCAAGGCTCTCGTTCTTCTATACCATGGGACGACTTACGAGCAGATGTGATGCCTTGGTTGAATAGCCCCGCCCGGATTCGAACCGGGGACCGAGCGATTATGAGTCGCCAGCTCTAACCGCTGAGCTACGGGGCCACGCCCGGATCGTAGCACGATCCCCAGATCGCGTCCCCATTGACCGGCGTGCTGCCCCCAACTCATCTACAATCCGTCATGACCATGACCACAGAACAATCCGCCACCACCCAGTGCCCGCGAACCTTCGATTCCATCCTCGAAGCCATCGGAAATACCCCGCTCGTTCGGCTCAACAAGATCCCTGAACCAGATTCCGCAGATGTCTACGCCAAGTGCGAGTTTATGAACCCCGCCGGGTCCATCAAGGACCGCATGGCGTCGTTCATCATTGCCAAAGCCGAGCGAGAAGGACTCCTCAAACCCGGCGGCACAATTGTCGAGAACACCTCGGGGAACACCGGCATGGGGGCGGCCATGACCGCCGCGGCCAAGGGCTACAAATCGGTCTTCACCATGCCCGACAAAATGAGCCAGGAAAAAATCGATGGGCTGCGTGCCTTTGGCGCGACGGTCATCATCACCCCAACCGATGTACCGGGCGATTCGCCCGATCACTATGTCAATGTCGCCAAACGCATCGCCGACGAAACGCCCAACTCGTTCTACATGGACCAGTACCATTCACAATGGAACATCGAGGCCCACGAAGTCCTCACCGGCAAAGAGCTCTACGAGCAAACCGACGGCGGCAAGGTTGACGCCATCGTCATCGGCACCGGGACCGGGGGCACGGTGTCCGGCATTGGTCGCTACTTCAAGAAGATGGGCGCCAAGACCAAGATCATCGGCGTCGATCCGCTCGGTTCGGTCCATTACCACTTCTACAAAACCGGAACCCTCCCGACCCCCTATGTCTACAAGGTCGAAGGGCTCGGCGAGGACATCAAGTGCGAAGCATTCGACCCATCGGTCGTCGATAAGATGTACCAGGTCAACGACTACGAATGCTTTACCACCGCCCGTCGATTGGTCCGCGAGGAAGGTATCTTTGCCGGCGGGTCATCAGGGGCCATGGTCCACATCGCCTGCCAGATCGCCAAAAAACTCGGCAAGGGCAAAAAGGTCATCGCCATCTGCCCCGACTCGGGCTCGCGGTATGTCACCAAGTACCTCTCCGATGAATGGATGAAAATGCACGGGTTTTTCGAGCCTGAAAAGGGACTCGGGCTCATCGAGGACCTCATCGACCGTTCGCGCAAAGTTATCTCGCTTCCAGAAACCTCGACGGTGGGGGAGGTCATCGAATCTCTTCGCACCAACGGCATCTCACAGATCCCGCTCACCGACAGCTCAGGCAAACCAACCGGCATTGTCCACGAGGTCGATATCCTTCGGGCATTGCAGGACGGGTCGGCAACGACCGCATCTCCAGCGTCCACCATCGCCAATCCGCTCGGCGGGCTGCTGCATCCAAAGGCAAGGGTCGAAGAACTCTATGGCGTGTTCGGCGCGGACCAGGTCGCCCTCGTCTACGAGAGTAACCAGATCCTTGGCGTCGTCTCACAGATCGACCTCATCGAACACCTCAGCAAACACTCGAAATAAACCCTCGAATAAACATCAACGATCCACGGTTCGCTGTGGAGGAGAATAGACCAATGCATATCGACGATTCGCACAAGTTCGCCACCCGCGCGATCCACGCCGGGCAAACCCCCGATCCATCCACCGGGGCGATCATGACCCCGATCTACCAGACCTCGACCTTTGTCCAGAAATCACCGGGCAAGATCATCGGCGAGTACGATTATTCGAGGGCCGCCAACCCGACCCGCGCAGCACTCGAAGCCAACCTCGCCAATCTCGAAGGTGCGAAGCACGGATTATGCTTCGCATCCGGAGTTGCAGCGACCGGGGCCGTGCTCCATTTGCTCAGCGCAGGCGATCGCGTATTGCTCGGAGACGATGTCTACGGCGGCACCAACCGGCTCTTTCACCGCGTCTTTGCCCAACTCGGCATCGAGACCACCCTTGTGGATATGACGGACCTTGACGCTGTCCGCGCTGCGATGGACGAACGGGTGAAACTCGTCTGGCTCGAAACACCAACGAACCCGACACTCAAGATTACCGATATCCAAGCAGTGGGGGAGATCACCAAAGCCAACGGTGCGATCCTCGCGGTGGACAACACCTTTGCTACGCCCTACCTCCAGAACCCGCTCGCTCTGGGTGCGATATCGTGTGCCACTCGACGACCAAGTACATCGGCGGGCATTCCGACTCCATCGGCGGCGCGCTGCTGAGCAACAACAATGAGATTCACGAGAAACTCAAGTTCATCCAACTCTCAGAGGGCGCGGTCCCCGGGATCATGGAATGCTTCTTGCTCTTGCGTTCGACCAAGACACTCCATATCCGCATGCAGCGCCACTGCGAGAACGCGATGAAGGTCGCCAAGCACCTCGACAACCACGCCGGCGTTGAAAAAGTGATCTTCCCGGGGCTCGAGTCCCATCCCCAACACGAGCTTGCAAAAAAACAGATGCCCGGATTCGGTGGCATGATCACCATGTACCTCCGCGGAGGAATCGAAGAATCCCGCACCATGCTCGAGAACACCAAGCTCTTCGCCTGCGCCGAATCCCTCGGCGGCGTCGAGTCACTCATCGAGCACCCCGCCATCATGACCCACGCCTCGGTCCCCGCCGACCAACGCAAAGCACTCGGGATCGATGACAACCTGATCCGGCTGAGCGTCGGCATCGAGGATGTCGATGACCTCATCGCGGATATCGACCAAGCCATCGCGATCGCACTTAAATCGTGCAAGGCGTCCTGCTGAAATCACATCAGATCGTCCATCGACAATGATCCGACCGCAAGCTCCGTCACGAAGTCCTCGCACTCCTGTTCGGGAGATTTCCCTTTGGCGTGTGTTTCGATTAAACGCCGAACGAGCGCACTGCCAACGATCGCGCCGTCGGCGTGCTTGACGACCTCGGCAACATGCTCGGGCGTTGAAATCCCAAAGCCGCACGCAATGGGCGTACTTGTCACGCTGCGAATCACACGAATCCTCTCGGCGATTTCGAGCGGTGCGTCAGATTGTTCCCCGGTGAGCCCCGAGCGTGCAAGTAGATACACAAAGCCCGAGCACGCCTTGGCGATCTCCTTGACCCGATCCTCGGGCGTGGTGGGGGAGACCAGCAGCGAGGTCGTCAATCCGTATTCCTTGCACGCCTTGATGAGTCGTTGCGATTCTTCGAGCGGGGTATCGGGAAAAATGCACCCGTCAATCCCGGCTTCTGCGGCGCGTTTGGCAAAGGCCTCGGGTCCACCCGTCGCGATCACAATACTCACCGAAACCATCGCCACAATCCCGATCGTGAGTTGGTCACGCACCGAAGCAACCTGATCAAAGATCATTTCAGGGGTAATTCCTTGTTCAATCGCGGTGTGCATCGCCGCCGCGATGACCGGGCCATCGGCGACGGGGTCTGAATACGGAAACCCGATCTCGACCACAGACGCACCCGCGTTCTGCAACGCGACAAGCAACCCCGGGAGCGAATCAATCGCCGGGCTTCCTGCGCACACAAACGGGAGCAAGGCGCCGTGCCCAGACTCTTTGGCCATCAGAAATGCTGCATCAATCCGGTTCATCGCGTAATCACATCCTTCACCGTGTCCAAGCCCTCGGTCAAAATTCGCGGGCCGTCCTCCGTGATCAGCACATCTTGTTCGTAGTGCACCGACATCGAGCGATCCTCGGTGTAGATCGGCCAGTCCTTGTGCTTCTGAAAAATCTCGCCCGTCCCGATACCGATCATCGGCTCAACCGCGACGAGCGTCCCAGGCTCGCAAGGCTTGTATCCATCGGGCCATTCTGCGGGAAAACTCGGGACGACATTGGATATCCAAGGC
>JAESUL010000329.1 GCA_016763115.1 Phycisphaerales bacterium
CGGCAAGGCCAAGGGGTACTACCCCGAGAAGAGCCCGGACACATCCAAGCGGGTGCTCATGCCGGTGGTGAAGGATGAGAATGGTAAATGGTTCATCAGCGGGCATTCGTTGCCGGCACTTGAAGATATCGACGGCGAACCAACAGCGGTGATCAATACATCAACAGGGGAAATCAGGGTTGATGATTCAAAGTCCCCGAGGAAGTTCAAAAAATAACTCGGAGAAGAAAGTATTCCCATGAAAAACAACACACAGACGACAACCCGATTGAATGGCTTTACACTGATCGAACTGCTTGTGGTGATCTCGATCATCGCGCTCTTGATTGGTATTCTGTTGCCCGCGCTCGGTTCAGCAAGATCCACCGCACGATCTTTGGTTTGTGCCGCCAACATGAAGGGGCTCAGCAGTCTTCAGGTTCAATACAGTCTCGACAACGAAGATTACTTCGCAGGTCCAAATACAACCGGGCTGCGTGTGATCCCTCTTGGCGGCGGCGGAACCTCAACCGTGAGCAAAATTTATGCATCCAAGAAAGCGACCACCCCTGTTTCCACGATGGATTGGATCACTCCGATCATCGGCGATTCAGTCAATCTACCGCTGAACCGTGCCCAGAAAATGAAGATCATTTTCAATGACTGGGGTTGCTCAGAGGCCCGCGAAGATGCGGTTCCATTCAGGGTCAACAGCGTAGATGACGGTGAAGAACTTATCAGGATTTCAGACACGGAAGGTTTCCGGCAGACAAGCTACCTTGCGCCAGCCCCCATCTACTACAACGCACATAACGGAGCAGGAAGTGTACGAACGAGACGATCGCTTAAGATTTTCTATCGAGATTCTACAGGAGGCTCGCAGCTTGGCGCTGAAGTCGATAGTAAATACACGCAGAAGATTGTGAATGTGGGGACAAGCCTGTCGCAGAAAGTCATGTTCGCCGATGGCACCCGTTTTCTCAGCAATGTGGAAGGCTTGGACTTTGATGTGAACCCCTCACCCAATATTTTTGGTCCGTTCACGGAGCGTGCACCGGTACTGGATTCCACAACCGCATACGGCTCCAACCCATTCACACCCAGTGTTCTCTCGCCTCAGAATCAGGATCTTTCGTTTCGGCACAAATCGGGCTTGAACATCGCCTGGTTCGATGGGCATGTCTCAGCACTCTCGAAGACTGAATCCCAGACCAACCCGAACTACTGGTACCCAACGGGTGCTGTCTGGAATGGAAGATCAGCGACCACGCAGGCGATCCAGTTCATGGACAATCAGCGTGGCAACCGATCAGTCGCAAAGATCTACTGATTTGCACTTGGATGTGACAGTATCCAATCAATAAAGACTTCACCCGCGGGCGTCTGTTCGCGGGTTTTTTCTGCGCTATCCTCTTTGTTCAGCCCTCAAACTACGGAGAACACCCCATGCCTGCACCCACCGCACAGCCCGCCATCGACTGGCTCGATGCCAATGAATCCGCTTCGATTGATCGGCTGCTCCAATGGCTTCGGCTGCCTTCTGTCGGGACCGATCCGGCCCACGACAAGGACACGCGGGCCGCGGGGCAATGGGCGGCGGATCATCTGCGCGAATCCGGGTTCGATGTCGAGTTGATGCCGACGGGCACCGCGGATTCGCCTGGGCATCCGATCGTGCTGGCGCATTGCGATGGTGCGGCGGAGTACACCGGCCCGCATATTTTGTTTTATGGTCATTACGATGTCCAGCCGGTGGATCCGATCGAGTTGTGGAACTCGCCGCCGTTCGAGCCGGTGGTTTTGGCGGCTGAAAACGGCATCGGCGAACGGGTCGTCGCCCGCGGCGCGTGCGACGACAAAGGGCAGGTGCACATGTTCCTCGAAGCGATGCGCGCGTGGAAAGAGGGCGCTGGCGAAACCGGCGGCGGCGTCCGCTTCACCGTGCTGCTCGAGGGCGAAGAGGAATCGGGATCGGTGAATCTCGAACAGTTCGTCCGCGACCAGGCCGAGATGCTGGGCAAGGCCGATGTGTGTTTGATTTCGGATACCGGGATGCTCGGACGCGGGAAACCGGCGATCACTTATGGCGTCCGCGGGCTGGCGTACACCGAGGTCGTGCTGCACAGCGCCGATCAGGATCTGCACTCGGGGCTCTGGGGCGGCAAGGTGCCCAACCCGATCAACGAACTTGTCAAGGTGCTCAGCGGGCTTTGGGATGATGACCGGAGGGTGACAATCCCCGGTTTCTACGACGGCGTCCGCGAGTTGCAAGATTCCGAACGCAAGGAATGGGAATCGCTGGGTGTGAATCCAGCAAAAGGGCTCGCAGCCATCGGGCTGAGTCTTGACGCAAGCGTAGGCGAGAAGGGGTACTCGTATATCGAACGCGAATGGGCACGCCCGACCTGCGACATCAACGGCATCATCGGCGGGTACACCGGTCCGGGTGCCAAGACTGTTATCCCATCGCACGCCAGCGCGAAAGTCTCGTTCCGGCTGGTCGACGACATGGATTCGGCGACGATCTCCAAGGCGTTCTTCGCGTGGTGCGAGGCGCGGACCCCGGCGGGGTGCCGATGGGAGTTTGATGACCACGGCGGCGGGGCCCCGGCGACCTGTGCGACCGATTCGGTGCCTTTGCAGGCCGCCCGCAGAGCGATCGCCCGCGCGTGCAAGACCACGCCGGCGATGATCAAATCTGGCGGCTCGATCCCGGTGGCGGGGTTGCTCAAGGACGAACTCGGGCTGGAGACTATTTTTATGGGGTTCGGGCTCGAAGACGACCGGGTGCATTCGCCCAATGAGAAGTTTGAGCTCGATTGCTTCCGGATGGGCGCGCGTTCACACGCCGCGTTGATCGAGGAACTCCGCTCGCTCTAAGAGCATGCCAAACGGCTCTATTTCTTGGTGGGATGGGCTTCCAGCCCGTCTTTTTATTTGTTTTGATTCGGCAAGAAGACGGGCTGGAAGCCCATCCCACCAGAAGAAGATCTGCCGTCAGGAGCGACCTCGATCGGGCTTGGGCTCAAGCCGCCTGAACCGGAGCCTGCTCGGCGGGCGGGGCTGCTGCCGGTTCGGGTTCGATGGTGGGCTCGGGTGTGCTCTTTGCCTCGCACTCGGGTTGCCCGGGTATTTCATCAACCGGGACGGCTTCGAACTCGGCGGGTATATCGCCGCACTGACGGGCGAGATGGACCGCGTAGTCGTTGTTGATTCGCTC
>JAESUL010000029.1 GCA_016763115.1 Phycisphaerales bacterium
CGGCGATTTTGCGGAGCATGGTCGCGGCGGTGCCCGCAGCGACGCCGTGCCCCACACGGACATGCACCGGGACGAGCGATGGAGTTTCGTCGGGGCGTTTGATGACGGTGCCGCTGATCAGGTGCCCGTCAGGGTCGGCTGCGCCGTCATCGTCACGGTCAAAGGTCTCGGGGTTGACGCCTGAAAAATAAACGCCCAGGTGATTGGTGTGATCGTGGTCGTGGTCCATATTCAACTCTATACAAGCGGGATCGGCCCGTCGTCAGCGTCGTCGCGGTCCAGATCACGCGGGTCATATTGGCGGATGTCCTGGTGGGTGCTGTCGGCAAGCTCGATCTCTGGGGTGTCGCGGGCATCGAGGGCGGGGTCGCGGATGGGCAGTGGTGTTTGGTCGGCGTAGGACTCGCCGCACTCGGGGCAGTGCCCGCCGAAGGGCAGACCGTCGAGATCATACTTGCACTTTCGACACCGCAGCCCGTTGGAAACCTGCCCGGGGTTCATCTCGCGGGCGTTGATCCGCTCGGCGATCCGATCCCGCGAACCCGCGGAGTACAACTGGTGCTTGATGACCCACCGGAGCACGCCGGTGAACTGAAAAATGGTGACGATAAAAAAGAGCACCGCGATGAACACAATCAGGAAACAGAAGACCCCGATAAACCCGGCGGCTGCGCTAAACGGAAGATCAACCATGACGATCGCGCTCATCAGGACCAAGGCCGAACCGAACACACCCATCGCCCACGCGGTCGAGCGGAGCCGGATGCCGATGGATTCATTGGACGACCAGAACGCGAGGTCGCCGATGTAGATCGAGGTCGGCACCAACCCGACCCACGAAACCAGACTCGAAAGCAGGTACCCGACGAAGAGCGATCCCAATCCAAACTTGTTCATCGGCGTGGTGGCGTTGGTGCCGAGAAGGTACGAAAGAAGCATGACCGCTTTGAGCACCCACGCGATGGAGATAAGGCGGACGATCAGGCGGTATCGGGCGTTGTCGAGAATCGCACCGGGGACCATGCCTTGGGTTTGCGGGCGTGGCGTGGTGATGATCCAGATCCCGACGGGCCACAGTGCGTGCACGCCGAGGAAGACGAGCGAGCCGATCGCTTTCGCCGTCGTGTTTGCGTTCTGTGCGATCATGCCGATCACCAGGCTCGTCAAGAGAATCCCGATGACCGAGAACGACAGGACCGTGAACCCAGCGAGCAGCAATCGGACATATCGAGTTGAGGCTTCGACCGACATGGTGCCCGCGCGCGGGCCGCCGGCAGCGACCCGGCGGATCGGGTGCCCGCACTCGGGGCACTTGCCGTCCATGGGCAGCCCGTTGAGGTCGTACCCGCACTTGTCGCACGCTCGCTCGCCCACTATGTTTTCAGTAATTGTTCTCATGAGGACCCGGAGACTGTACCACGCTGCGGCATGGTCGGTTGCATCTGGTTGGTTATGCTCGGATGCCCTTGACCGCGTGGATCGCATCGGCGAACATCGTGAACCAAGGCGTCGGATTGCTGCGGATCGAATCGCTCAGCCGGGTCCAGCTCGGGTACCGGGTCCAGTCCACCGCCCGTTCAGGGTGGGGCATGAGCCCGAAGATCCGCCCCGTTGGATCACAGATCCCGGCGATGCGGTCCACCGATCCATTGATATCGTCGCTGTATCGCAGCGCGATCTGGTGGTTGACGGTGAGTTCATCGAGGATGTGCTGATCGTGGACAACAAAGCGTCCCTCGCCGTTGGCGATCGGGAGGGTGAGCAGGTCGGGGTTGGAAATCTGGGCGAGCGATTGCGTCCAGATGCAGACTGATTCTGGGTTGGGTTCGATGCGGACCCAGTCATCGCGGAATCTGCCGTCCGCGTTTTCGCCCAGGGCAACACGGGCAGCGGGGGGCGACTCGGTGTGGGTGATCGGGGATGGGAGCAGTCCGGCCTGGACCATGACCTGGAACCCGTTGCAGATCCCGATCATCGCGGCCCCGCGTTTGCTCGCCTCATGCATCGCCGGGAACAATCGCTGGCGGACATGCATCGCGAGAATCCGCCCCGAGCTGATGTCGTCGCCATAGCTGAACCCGCCGGGGAACCCGATGAGATCGAAGGGGGCGATTCGGTCCGGGTCGGCGCACAGGGTGTCAATATGGAGAAGTTCGACGCTCGCGCCGCCGAGCTCGAACGCCCGGCAGAGCTCGGCGTCGCAGTTGGTTCCAGCGGTGCGGATAACGAGTGCTCTTGGGGTGCTCATGAACCATCCTAGACACCAAATCGAGCGGGTTTGGTGGATATGATGAGACGGGGACCTGTCGAACAGGGAAAGACGAATCGCCGGGCATGCTGTGCCCGGTTTGTTGAAAGGACACGGATATGCCAGCAGTTCATCCATTTCAGGCGGTGCAGTACAACCAGGGCAAGGGCGATGTGAGTTCACTTGTTGCCCCGCCTTACGATGTGCTCGATGCTGCATCAAAGCGAGCACTGCTCGAAAAAGACCGCAGCAATGTCGTCGGGATCGACCTGCCCCATGTCCCCGCCAAGGAGCTCGGCTCGGCGCAAGCGTATGAAGGGGCCGCGGCATCCTTCGCGTCGATGCTCGATTCGGGTGTGCTGTTCAAGCGTGAAAAACCCGCGATGTTTGCCTACCGCCAGGGCTTTGATTTCCACGGCAAATCCTACCAACGCTGCGGGATGGCGTGCACACTCGATACCGTCGCGTTCGGACCACGCGAGGGCGGCGGCGTGCTCGCCCACGAGCAAACCTTCGGCGGACCCAAAGAAGACCGCATGGCGTTGATGAAAGCATCCAAGTGCCAGTTCTCGCCGATCTTCGGGCTCCACCCGGATGAAGACGGCTTGGGCACCGCGATCGTTCGCAAAGTGATCGATAGCCGACCCGCCGACATGACCGCGGATCTCGGCGATGGGGTGACCCACGAAATCTGGACGATCGACGACGACGCAACCATCAACGCCTACGCCGATGCGCTTGTTGGTGAGGATGTCTTTGTCGCCGACGGGCACCACCGGTACACGACGGCGATTGATTACCTCGCCTCGCTGGGCGAGATCGCAGAAGATCATCCGGCGCGCCGCACGATGTTCGTGCTTGTCTCGATGGCCGACGAGGGGCTCGCGATCGGTCCGACCCACCGCGTGCTCGGGGGGATGGAAGACTACTCGATCGAGAAGTTCATCGAGGTCGGGCAGGGGCTGCTCAATGTCGAGCCCATCGAGAACGACCCGCAGAAGTTTGAGCAGCAGATCGACACGATCGCCCAGCGAGAGCACACCAATGTCTTCGGCGTGTACGACTTCGCCACCGGGCTGTGCTACGGTGCGTGGCCCGCGATCGCAGATCCGCTCGAAGAAAAATTTCCCGATCAGTCCAAGCCCTGGCGATCGCTCGATGTCGCGTTGATCCAGCACATGATCGTTGAAGAAATCTGCCAGCCCGAACTCAACAAGGGCAACCCGATCAGTTGGGCCTTCCCCCACACCATCGATGAGGTCCTCTCGATCGGGCGGGGCGACGAGACCGGGAGTTCTATTGCGGGCGGAGGCAAGCCTCAGATCGCAATCATCGTCCGCCCGACCCCGCTCGAAGCAGTGCGCGATATCTCGCGTGCCAACGAGCGGATGCCTCAGAAATCGACCTTCTTCTACCCCAAAATCGCAACCGGATTATGGCTCAACCCGCTGGCGTAGATCAAGCACCCGTGGCACAGGCGTCCCGCCTGTGTTTCTTTCTGTATATCTTCATAACAAAGAACACAGGCGGGACGCCTGTGCCACGGGTTCTACTGCACCGCGTCGATCCACCCGCCGCCGAGCACGATCGCGGGATGGTCGAGGTCATACACCGCCAACGCTTGCCCCGGTGTCACCGCGCGTTGCGGGTCATCAAAGACGCACTCGAAGGTACCCTCGCGCCCTGATGGCGTGTCGGAATCTTTGTGTGCACCGATACGGATCTTGGCGCGGACCGCAGGCGAGTTGTACCGGTGCTGGGCAAGCACGGGCGACCAATCCGCGAACCGCGATTCATCAACCAACCAGTTGCCCTCGCGTGCGGTGCATGAGGTGGACATCAATGATTCATTCACGCCAACCGTCACGGTATTGGCCTGCGGGTCTTTGTCGATGACATAGATCGGGTGCCCGAGCGCAACACCAATCCCGCGCCGTTGCCCGATGGTAAAACGGTGCTGCCCGTCGTGCTGCCCGAGTTGTTTGCCGCTCTGGTCGATGATTTTACCCTTGATTCGTAGCTCCGGACGCCTCCGCTCGACCAACCCCGCGTAGTCGTTGTCGGGCACAAAGCAGATTTCTTGCGAGTCGGGCTTGTCGAAAACGGGCAGGTCGTATTTCTCGGCGATCGCGCGGATCTCGGCTTTGGTCCGATACTCGCCGATCGGCAGCAGCATCTCGTTGAGCCGATCTCGCGGCGCACCAAACAGCACATAACTCTGGTCCTTGGCATCATCGAGCCCGCGGAGCAGCATGGGTTGCTCGCCCGTCCGGTCGATGCGCGCGTAGTGCCCCGATGCGATAAACTCGGCGTCGATCTGCTTGGCGTACGCATGAAGCTTGCCAAACTTGAGCCAGTCATTGCACCGCACGCACGGATTGGGGGTGCGTCCCTTGGCGTACTCGTCGACAAAGTAATCGATGATCCGCCCGAAATCCTTCTTGAAGTTGCACACATACAGCGGGATGTTGAGCTTGGCCGCCACCTGCCTCGCATCGCCCGCATCGCCGACCGAGCAGCATCCCTGGTGCCCGATTTTGACCTTGCTCGGATCGCAACTCACGCCCGCCGAGTCATACTCGACCATCTCATCGATGCTCTCGCCGGGCGAGCCGAGGCGCATAAAGCACCCGACGACC
>JAESUL010000030.1 GCA_016763115.1 Phycisphaerales bacterium
CCGACCTGGAACACGCCCGAAGCGACCTGCCCGCCGTACCCGCGGTAATCATGGTGCTCATCACCCTGCGGGCGCAATACCCATTGCACAGGGAACCGCGGGTCGATCATGTCGCGGTCGCCGGCGATATGGACATTCTCAAGATGGTGCAATAGCGACGGGCCCTGGAACCAATCCATGTTCGATGAGCGGTTGACGACATTGTCGCCGGTCAGCGCGGACATGGGAATAAAAGTGATGTCGGTGATCTCGAATCGTGCAGCGAAGTCCTCAAACTCGTCGCGGATCTTCTCGTATTTTTCCTGTGACCAATCCACAAGGTCCATTTTGTTCACACACACGACAAGATGCGGGATGCGGAGCAGGGAGGTAATAAATGAATGCCGGCGGGTCTGCTCGATCACGCCGTGGCGGGCATCGATCAAGATGAGCGCAAGGTTGGCGGTCGATGCGCCGGTGACCATGTTGCGGGTGTACTGGGTGTGCCCGGGGCAGTCGGCGATGATGAACTTGCGTTTGGGCGTTGCGAAGTAGCGATACGCTACATCAATCGTGATGCCCTGCTCACGCTCGGCGCGGAGCCCGTCGGTCAGCAAGGCAAGGTCCATACGCTGATCGCCGCGGTTGAGCGAGGCGACCTCGGCGGCTTCGAGTTGGTCCTCAAAGATCGACTTGGAGTCATAGAGCAACCGCCCGATGAGCGTGGATTTTCCGTCATCGACGCTGCCGCAGGTCAGGAACCGCAGCAGGTCCATATCAAGATAGGCATCGGTGGAAAAATCCATGCCCTTGTTGGCGTTTGGATCGGTGGAAAAATCGGTCGCCGAGGTGTGTGTCTTGGTGCCCATGTCCTAGAAGTACCCTTCTTTTTTACGATCTTCCATCGCGGCTTCGTTGGTTTTGTCGTCGATGCGTGCGCCGCGTTCCGATGCCCGAGCGGCAGCGACCTCGGCGACGATCTCTTCAAGGTTTGATGCCGGTGAATCGGTCGCAGCGGTGCAGCTCATGTCCCCCACTGTGCGGAAACGCACGGTGCGGTTGGCGACAGTCTCGCCATCGCGTGCGTCAAATGGAGCATCGCCGACAGGCACAAGCTGCCCTCGGCGTTCAACCACATCGCGTTTGTGCGAGAAATACAGGTCGGGGATCTCGATATTTTCGAGCATGATGTACTGCCACACATCCATCTCGGTCCAGTTGGAGATAGGAAACACGCGGATGTTTTCGCCCATGCGTGATCGCCCGTTGTACAGGTTCCACAACTCAGGGCGTTGATTCTTGGGGTCCCACTGCCCGAAATCATCGCGGAACGAGAAGATGCGTTCTTTGGCGCGTGCTTTTTCTTCATCGCGTCGTGCGCCGCCAAAGAGGGCGTCGAACTGGTATTTGTCGATCGCATCGAGCAGAGTCGGGATCTGCGCACGGTTGCGTGAAGGGAACGGGCCCGGATCTTCGGTGGCCAAGCCCTTGTCGATCAGGTCCTGGACCTTGTGGATGATGAGGCGTTCGCCGATTTTGTCGATGAGGTAATCGCGGAACGCGAGCGCTTCGGGGAAGTTGTGCCCGGTGTCGATGTGGAGCATCGGGAACGGGAACTTGGCCGGGCGGAATGCTTTTTCGGCCAATCGCACCATGACGATCGAGTCCTTGCCCCCAGAGAACATCAGGGCGGGTCGCTCGAACTGGGCGGCGACTTCGCGCATGATGTGGATCGCCTCGGCCTCGAGGGCTTTGAGGTGGGTGAGTTTGTAGGGCGCGTGGGCGCTGGATGGGTCGGTGGTTTGCGTCATGCCGGGGAACTCCGCGGTTCAGGTCCAAAGGAACAAATCATCACACCAAGGTCCACCCTTGGTCAGCGGGTCATCGGCACCTTTTCCCCCTGCCACAAGCAGAAAACAGGGATGCGAGGCACCAATCGACCGAAGTATAGACACCCAACCGGTCTATCCTGTTGTGCCAATACGGCATACGCGAACGATGTCCGAGAACACGATTTGACAAGGATCAACGACCAATGTCAGACCAAAGACCAACCAACATCGTCTGGCACGACGGCGAGATCACGCCTAATGATCGGGCCAAGGTCCTTAGGCATCAAGGATGCACCCTCTGGCTCACCGGGCTGAGCGGGTCGGGCAAGTCCACGATTGGGGTCGCTCTTGAAAAAGCACTCATTGGGCGGGGTCTGCTTGCGTATCGGCTTGATGGCGACAATGTCCGCCACGGGCTCAACGCGAACCTTGGATTCAGTGCCGATGATCGTGAAGAAAATATCCGCCGGGTTGGCGAGGTCGCCAAACTCTTTGCCGACGCCGGGGTCATCACGATCTCGAGTTTTATCTCGCCCTACCAACGCGACCGCGACCGGGTCCGCAAGATTCATGAGGACAACTCGATCAGGTTCCTTGAAGTGTTCGTTGATACGCCTCTGGAGGTCTGCGAATCACGCGACCCCAAGGGGCTCTATAAAAAAGCCCGCGCGGGCGAGATCAAAGGGTTCACCGGGATCGACGATCCGTATGAAATACCATTAGATCCTGATGTACACATCTCAACCAACTTGCTCAGCGTGTCAAAAGCGGTTGATTTACTGGTAAATCATCTCCAGAAGACAGGTATTGTGCGCCGATAACGGTATTTGAACTGGTTCTCGATAAAATGACTCGAACTTTGCATGGAGTGAACCGTATAATTGCTCGTATGACTGAGAAACTGACCAATTTGATCAGAGGTATGGGGACCACATTGGATTTGTGGCCCTCTCGGCTTCCCGAAAAAAGCCAGTTTGACATTGATATCCTCAGATATCTCAATGATCGTCCATCAGACTACAGCATGATTCTTTTGGATCTTCGGCGCTCAATGATCACTTATCTTGATAAACTACCAGACAATGAACGATCAAGAATCATCCGACAAATCAGACCCACAGAGTATTCAGCACACGAACGACGATTTGGCCTCGACAAACAATCCAAGCCCAGCAGATCAGGTGATCAACTCGAATTCGCATTCCGCAGTTGATCAGGATTCTGCGGAAATGATGTTGATGTCATTTCAGCATCAAGGCCCCCTTCCAACACCTCAAATGTTGGAAGACTTTGATCGGGTTGTACCGGGATTGGCTAGAAAAATAGTTGAGCGATCTGAACTCGAGTTGCATCACCGACACAAACTTGAAACATCAGGTTTGGATGCGCGAATAGCGGATCAGGTAGCTAATCGCGGAGAACGACGAATCGGTCAGATTCTGGCGTTTGTCTTAGCTTTGTTTTTTGGATTAGCAGGCACATTTCTAGTGGTTTTTGGTTATCAGTGGGCGGGTGGCGCGATGGCTACAACCACTGTTGTAGGGCTCGTCACTATTTTCATTACAGGTAGATCGCCTGACCATTCAAAGACTGAGACAAAGGAAGAATCTGATGATGAGTAGTACCGCCAAACTTATCGAAGCCGCACGCGAAGCGGTGGTTGCCGCGTCGATCGTGTGCCGCGAAGTCCAAGACAACCTCGCCGAGATCCGCCAGATCACCAAGGACGACAAGTCTCCGGTGACGGTCGCCGATTACGCCTCACAGGCGGTGGTGGCGATGGTGCTCCAGCAGCACCTCGGGCATATTCAACTGGTGGCCGAGGAATCCTCAACATTCTTGCGTGACGAGGACAACGCGGTGGTGCTCGACGCGGTGGTCGCCGCGGCACGCGGGGTTTGGGACAACGCCGACGCGGACAAGATCCTCGCAGCCATCGACATCGGGGCGGGCGATACCGATCACCATTCATTCTGGACACTCGACCCGATCGATGGCACGAAGGGCTTTTTGCGGAACATGCAGTACGCCGTCGCGCTGGGGTATATCGAAGGCGACACACCAACGATCGGGGTGATGGGGTGTCCGAACCTGCCGGTGAATATGTCGCTTCCATTTGACGAGCGCGACGAGCACGGGTGCCTGTATTACGCGCTCAAGGGCGACGGCGTCTACGAATCGCGGTGTGACGACAGCAAGGCGTCGAGCATCCGGATCACCCGGCTCGATCACGCCGAGGACGAGGAAATCACGGTGTGTGGATCGGTCGAGAAAGCCCATACGAACATCTCGGATATGGACCGAATCCTCGCTTGGATCGAGGAAAACGGGTTTGGCAGCGCGGGTGAACCGGCGAGGCTCGATTCGCAGTGCAAGTACGCCGTGGTCGCCCGCGGGCAGGCGGATGCATACCTGAGGCTCCCGACGCGTTCGGGGTATATTGAGCGGATCTGGGATCATGCTGCCGGAGCGTGTATTGCGAGCGAGTCGGGGGCGTTTGTGACCGATATCAATGGTCGGAACCTCGATTTTTCGCACGGCAGAGGGCTTGAGAAGAACAAGGGCATCGTGTGTGCCCCGCCTCGCGTGCATGGATTGATGCTCAAAGCCATCGAGGCGTTGGGAATCGCTCAATAATCACCCAAGAGGGTTCCTTCATGGAGTATTGATTGGGCGACTGGCAATCCATCCTGACCGCGGTGCTGCTGGTGTCCATGATCGGAGCGATGGCGATTGGTCGCTACGCGCCCGATATCACCATGATGGGCGTGCTGCTGGTGCTGCTCGTCACCGGGGTGCTCCAGCCCGATGAAGCCATCGGCGGGTTCGCCAACCAGGGTTTGATTACCGTCGCGATGCTCTATGTCGTTGCTGCTGCGATGAAAGAGACCGGCGCAATGAACCGGATCACCGCGGTGCTGCTCGGGCGACCCAAAACGGAACGCAGCGCCCAGGCTCGGTTGATCCTCCCGGTCGCGGTGATGAGCGCGTTCATCAACAACACACCCATCGTTGCGATGTTTTTACCAACCCTCGCGGGCGTTGCTCGTCGGTGCCGAATCTCGCCGAGCAAGCTGTACATGCCGTTGTCGTTCGCCTCGATTCTTGGCGGCGTGTGCACACTGATCGGGACCTCGACCAATGTGGTGGTCGCCAAGCTGCTCGCCGACGAACAGCTCGTTGATGCTGATGGCTATCCGGTGCGGTTCGGGATGTTCACACTCGCCAAGGTTGGGCTGCCGATCGCGGTGATCGGGGTGATTTATATCATGCTCTTCGGTCGTCGGCTGCTGCCGGACCGGACGACGCAGATCGAGGACGCCGCAGCACACGACGAGGGGTACCACGCCGGGCTGCGGGTTGAACCCGATTCACCAATCGTTGGGAAATCTGTCGAGCAGGCAGACCTGAGAAACCTGCCCGGATTATTCTTGGCACGCATCGAGCGTGACCACGACGCGATCATCGCGGTATCGAGGCACGAGATCATCCGTGCGGGCGATGTGCTTGTATTTGTGGGTGATCTGGATTCGGTGGTGGACCTCCAGCAGATCAAGGGGCTTGTGCCATCGACACACGATCAGCTTACGAACGATGATGACACCGGCGATGAATCGCCGTTGTACCGCCCGAACCTGCGGATCAGCGAAGCGGTGATTTCGCCCAACTCATCACTGGTCGGCTCGACCATTCGTGAGTCTTCGATCCGTACACGGTTCGGGGCTGTGGTCG
>JAESUL010000330.1 GCA_016763115.1 Phycisphaerales bacterium
GTATCCTCGCTTCGATCATCACGCCGATGCTCGTCTGGGCATTTTTCGCCGGCGGGTTCGCCAATGCGGTCGGTGCGGTCTCCGAGGGTTCCGACGCTCGGCTCGACGCCTACATCATCCCTGGGATGGCCTCGATGACCGTCCTCTTCTCTTCGATCTTCTCCTCCATCTCGCTCATCCAGGACCGCCAGGACGGGTTCCTTCGCGCTTCGCTGGTCTCGCCTGCGCCGCGTTGGTCGATCGCCGTCGGAAAAATCGGCGCGGGCTCAATCGTTGCACTCCTCCAAGCACTCATCGTCCTGCTCGCGCTGCCCTTCGTCGGCGTCCAACTGACGGTGCTCGGCGTGCTCGGCTCGATCGCGGCCCTCGCGTGCATCAGTGTCCTGCTGATCGGGATCGGGCTCGGGCTCGCGTGGATTGTGGATTCCACCCAAGGATTTCATGGCGTTATGAACGCGATCCTCATGCCCCTCTGGCTCACCAGCGGCGCGGTCTTTCCCGTCGACAACGCAGCCGGCTGGCTCAGGGTCATCGCCCTGCTCAACCCGCTCACCTGGTCGCATACCACGATGCGTTTCTCGCTCGGGATTGATGTCCCAACGGGCAACCAGGCCCTCATCGCGTGGACAATCTCCATCGGTGCGGCCCTCGCCGGTGCCCTCGTTGGCATCGCCGTGATCGCACGCGGATCGCGAACGCCATGACTACCATCCAAGCATGAATACCCGTGTACTAATCAAATCTATCGCCCTGCTCGCACTGACATGCCTCGGCATCGCGTTCTTCATGATCTATCAACTCCGAAACCCAAAGCAGCAACAACCGCAAAGCGATACGCCCTACCTGGAGTCCTACGACAATCCGTACTCGGACTTCAAGATCCCGCCGTTCCAACTCCTTGATCGCAACGCCGAGCCCATTGACCAGACTGTGCTCGACAACCAGTTCACCGTCGTTGATTTTTTCTACACGAGCTGCCCGCTGTATTGCCCGGTCATGAGCGCAGAGATGAGCCGGGTCCAAGAAGCAACCAAAGGCACCGATCTTCAACTCCTCTCGATCAGCATCGATGGCGACATCGATACCCCCCAAGTAATCAACAACTACGCAAGCGCTTTCAAGGCCGACCCAAACCGCTGGCGGTTCGCAACCGGGACACCCGAGAGCGTCGAAAAAATCGCTTACGAGGGGCTCAAGTTTCATATCCGGAATCGCGACCAAACCGCAGCCGCTGGGCAGACGCAGATTGAGCACCCGACTAAACTCATCTTGCTGGGTCCCGACCGCTCGGTCATCGGGCTCTACACCTACAACAACCGCGAAGAGATCGACGAACTCATCGAAACGGCACTCAAGCTCGTCAAGTGATTAGCCTTTGAGGGCAGCCTCGATCTCATTGATCGTCTTTGGGATCGCAGCCGACAGGTTCCGTGATCCGGTCTCGGTGACGAGGATGTCGTCTTCGATGCGGATGCCGATGGATTTCTCCGCGATGTAGATCCCCGGCTCGATGGTAATCACCATCCCGGGCTTGAGTTTCATCGTCGCAGAACCAGAATCGTGTGTCTCCAGCCCCATGTGATGCCCGATCGAGTGCAGGAAGTAATCACCATACCCGGCATCGGTAATCACCTTGCGGGCCACGGCATCAATCTTGGCGAGTGTCACTCCGGGCTTGATCGCCTTGATCGCGTCCATCTGTGATTTGAGCACAATGTTGTACAATTTTTTCTGCTCGGCGGTGAACTTCCCATTGACCGGGAAGGTCCGTGTGATGTCCGATGCGTATCGGTTTATTTCGGCGCCGCAATCAAGGACAAGCAGGTCGCCGTCCTCGGCTGTCTGATTGTTCTCTTTGTAATGCAGCACCGTCGCGCGGTGCCCCGAGCCCACGATCGGATCAAACGCATTACGCATCGATCCCGAATCCTGGAACCCGCCAATCAGAATATTGTGCAGCTCACGCTCGTTGATGCCGGGCTTGACGGCCTTGAACACGCGATCGATCCCGGTCGCGGTTGCCTTGATCGCGCTGCGGATCTGCTTGATTTCCGCGGGGCTTTTGATCATCCGCATCGAGGTGAGCAGATCAGACTGGTCCTCGATCACGCACCCGGGAATCCTCGCCGCGACCTTCTGGAACACCGCGTAATCCGCGGAGACCGGCTGGGTGTAGGACGAAAGTGAATGCAAACAACACAGCCGCCGCGTCCGCTTGGCGGCTTCGGTCATCATCCGGGGCAGGTGCAGTGTTCGCAGCACCGTATCGAACCCTGTTTCTTTTCGGAGTTTTTCGGAGATCAGATCGCGGTACCCATCCCAGACATCCAGTTCAGGGTTCACCGGGCGAAGGATCAAAGCAATCTGCTTCTTTGGATCGGGGTTAGATGGATCAAAGAACACCATCGCCCCCGGCTCGTTCATGATCCCCGTCAGGTAGGCGAAGTCCATATCCGGGAACCACTCACCACGCAGCGGCGGCGCACCATCACCGGCCATCACCAATCCGACCGAGCCCTTCAAGGCCCGCAGCACATACTTGCGCCGCTTGGCGTACTCACTCAGCGAGATTCCGTTCTCAACCATTCTCGGCTCCGATCGCAAGGGCATTGTTCAATGCGATTTCCGCTTCGGGTGATCTCATGTTCTGCTTGCCGAACCCGGGCTGGGCACCGGCCTCGATCGAGGCCTGCAGATGATCGGCAAAGTTAGAAATCAGCATCGCGGGCGGCGCGTCGTCGCCCAGCCCACGGATGAACTCGATCCCTGATTCGACCTCAAACTCACCATCAAGCACCCGGTTGACCAGCAACAACGAAAGCCCGGGCATCATCTCGTGGAGTTTGGTTTGGTCATTGACACGGTGCACCTCGGCACCACGAATAAATCCACGCACCGCACTCTGGAGCGCGAAGGCATCGGGCCCACAATGCCCCACCAACGCGATCGCCTTATTCTGTATATCACCCACGCGAACCTCCGGTTTCTCTTGAAATAGACACATAGATAGTATGCGCACGGACCCGCACAACCAACGGCCCAACCCGATGGTCCGTTGGGTCCGTCGAATCGGTCCTGATCGAACGCAGGACATCGAGCACCGACCGCCTCGGCATCGAGTCGAGCCCAGCCCCTTGGTTTGCGATGAGGACATGCTTTCTGAGCACGCCTGCAAAGACTGGGGCTTCGATCGTTCTCGCGTGTGAGCGGGCACATGAGATCCCCTCGCAATCCTGATCCCAGAGCCGATATTCCTCGTCAATCAAACCCGAGATCACCGCCGCAGCATCTCGGCAGTTGCCCGATGAATCAATCAGCCGATCCACGGCGTCTTCACGGATGGATTCGAGCATCGGGATCAACGAATGGCGGATGCGGTTGCGTGTCAGTGATTGGTCGTCGTTGGTTGGATCATGGCGGTACGAAACATTTGCCTGAGTGCAGAGTTTCTCGATCTCTGCACGGCGCACCGAGAGCATCGGGCGGATCACCATGGAGTTGGCGAGTGTGCGTTGTTCACGGATGCCCCCCAACCCATGCACACCGGCCCCACGCAGCAAATGCATCAGCACCGTTTCTGCCTGGTCATCGCCCTGGTGACCGATCGCAATATACCCGCACCCCGTTTCGTTGGCAATGGCATCGAGTGCTTTGTAGCGAGCATCGCGTGCGTTGCCCTCGAGGTTTCCATCCATACCCGCAACCCGGACGGATCGATGCACAAACCGACACCCGAGTTGTTCGGCGAGATTGCGAACATGGGCGAGGTCCTTGTGCGTTTCTTCCTCTGATCGAATATCGTGGGTGATGTGCGCGATCACCGGTTTGGGCTTGACCAGTGACAACACGACCGCCAGCCCAACAGAATCAACCCCGCCCGAGCACGCCACAACGGTTCGGCGGGCAGTGTCAGGCACGCCCGCCCCCCCGCTCAACAGACGCCAGCGGCGCAGGATACGCGCAGCAACCGGGTGCTTGCGCCCGATTGTCATCAATGAGCCCGATTCATGGTTGGGTTGGTGCGACAGATCCATCGGGGGATGATATTGTGGTACACTCCACAAGTCCCTGTCCTTTCCAGAGGAGATCCACGGTGCAAGTCGGCCCAGAAGATCCAACGAACGAAACCCAATCGACCCCTGTGCCCGCGCCCCAGGATGAATCGGCCCAAGCCATCACCACCGAACCGGGCGGCTCGATCCTCGAGCAGGCCAAGGACAACCCCATGATCCCGAGTCTGCTGCTCGTAGGAGGCGTGCTGCTGGCGATCATGGTCATGTTCCGGGCGGTCCGCAAGGGATACCGAACCCGCAAAGTCCGCGATCGCAATACCCCCTCGCCCGCTGCTCGGATAGATGAAATCCACCAACGGGCCCAATCTTCGATGGACCCAACTTCCAGGTCAATGGTGGACGCCGAGCAACTCGCCCGGCGACTCGGTGCCCAACTCGATAACAAGGCCGCCCGGATCGAACTGCTCCTCGAAGAGGCCGACCGCAAACTCGACCTGCTCAACCGCCAGATCGCGGGCATCGATCGCACCGGCTCATTGCCAATGACCAGCCCAACCGGGCAAGCCGAGCAGCCCCACCAACGCGCCATTGATCCGAGTTTGCTCGATCGTGCTCGCATCGATCAAGACCTCGCCGAGCGTTCGCCCGTTGCCACCGCATCAACGCCCGGCTCGGCCCAAGACCAGATCAACGAACGGATCTTGCACCTCGCAGACGACGGGCTCGGCTCGGTCGAGATCGCGCGATCACTCAACCAGCCTATTGGGCAGGTTGAACTGATCCTCAACCTCCGCAAAACTTCCTGAGCCCACTCTTGCACAATAACCCAGAACATCCAAACGACCTCACCCCGCTCAGAGAAATCACCAAGGTCTCTTTTACCAACATCTTTGGGTGGGCCCACGCAATCCTTGGCTTCAAGTGGGGCTTGCTCGTCTTGGCCGCACTCCTTCTCACCATCTACAACTTCACCGCGGGGGCCATCACCTCACTCATCGATATTTTCATGTTTGGTCCGGTGTGGATCTCCCCGTTTAATACGCTCCACACAATATTGGTCGTCACCCCGCTCAGCGTGGGCCCGATCTACATAGCTGCCAAGATTTTCCGAGGCGAGCGTGCCGATTTCGGAGACTTGTTTGTCGGATTTAGAAGATGGGGATCCGTTGTGCTCATCGGGCTCATCATCCAAGTCGCCCTTTTGGTCGCGATGATTCCATTTGGCATCGCGGGGGGCATCTTGTTTGTATCCGGCGGGGGCAACATCATCATCGGGCTACTCGTGCTTCTCCTGTTTCTGGTGATGCTCCTCGGCATCATGTATGTCGGAGTACGCATCTACTTCGCCACCCTCTTGTGCGCAGACCCGCTCGGACCACAACTCAGCGTCACCGAATCAATATCTGAGAGTTGGCGAATCACCCGCACCAGCGCCCTCACACTCTTCGGAACCGCGATTGTCATCGGAGCCATCGCTGGCATCTGCCTGATGTTCCTCATCTTGCCCGGGATTCTCTACGGGCTCCCGCTGGTGTACGCCGCGGCAGGTGCCGTCTATGTCGTCCTCACCCACAAGCACGCCATCATCCCGCTCTCTGGATATGACGAATGCCCGTATTGCGAGTACGACCTCAGGGGGACCGAAGAAACAATCTGCCCCGAGTGTGGATCAACCGTCATCCGAAACATGCCCGAGCCACAAGCCGAGCCAAACGATGACCACTCACGCCACGACCAAGCCCCGCCACCGGATGAACCGCCGATCGAACTCCAATAACTGGTTTAAACAGTGCTACTGAACCCACTCGCGTTCAACACGCATCCCCGTGGGGATCAGGCAGGCATCGCCGGTCTCGGTCATGGTCGCAACAGGATACGCGCAGTAGTCCAGACTGAACGCCCCCGCCGGGCGGTGGTTGCCCGACCACCCGATCCCACCAAACGCCAGTTTGCTGCTCGCCCCGGCGGTGCCACAGTTGATGTTTCGGCACCCCGCGTGGGCCGAAGCAAGAAACGCGTTCTGATACTCCGTATTCGCTGAGAACAGTGACGCCGAGAGCCCGTAGCGTGTCGCGTTGGCTTGCTCGAGTGCTTCCTCGAACGATCCAACCGTACACACCCGCAGCAAGGGTCCGAACAACTCTTCATCGCACCCACAATCGTCGTTTCCCAGTGTAAAGCGATCAACCTCCACCACCGAAGGCGTCGCATACCACCCATCGCGATCGGGAAGCCCCGTTGATTCGAGCAGCACCCGCCCGCCGGTATCGGCTAGTTTTTTCTCGAACGCAAAGGTCGCGTCGCGTGCCTCACGCGAGATAATCGGGCCCATGAACACCGGTGTTTGTGATCGCGGATCACCAACAAGCAGATTCGACGCCGCCTTGATCACCGCGGTGATGACCTTGTCGGCCACCGCTTCGTGGACAATCAGCCGGCGTGTGCTTGTGCACCGCTGCCCGGTCGTGTTGAACGCACAGCGTACGGATTCCACCACCGCCTGGTACAAATCGGCATCGGGCATGATAACTGCGGGGTTGTTGCCACCCATCTCAAGCGCGATGATTTTACCCGGATAATCAAGATTCGCTTCTTGGATCTTCCGCCCGACTTCCCATGACCCCGTAAACAACACGCCGTTGACATCATGATGCGAGCACAACACCCGTGATTCTTCCGCTGCGCCATGCACAAGGTTCAATACGCCCTCCGGTGCCCCTTGTGAGCACAGGGCCTCATCGAACATCTCAACGAGCATCTGCCCCACCGCGGGTGTTTTTTCTGATGGCTTGAACACCACGGTGTTGCCCATCAATAACGCCGGCACAATATGCCCGTTGGGCAAATGCGCCGGGAAGTTGAACGGCCCAACAACCGCCATCACGCCGTGCGGATGAAAACTGCACCGCGCGTTCTTGGTCTCGTTGAGTTGAAAATCAAAGCCCGAAACACGCTGGCGTCCCGTGTGGATACCTTCCTCGATTGTGATA
>JAESUL010000331.1 GCA_016763115.1 Phycisphaerales bacterium
AGCAGACTTGGCCGCGCCATTCGGCACGCTCAACCTTCAGGATATCTTCGCTTACCTCGCACTGTTCAATGCAGCCGATCCTGCTGCAGAGTTGACCGGAGACAATCCAGTCAACCTCAACCTTCAGGACATCTTCGCCTACCTGGCGTCATTCAATGCTGGTTGCCCATAATGAGAACGATGGTTCTCGAATCTGAGTAAACAAACTCGGGCGCCCGTGGCGAACACGGGCACCCTTTTTTATGGTATGATGAGCATCAATCCGTAGTGTTCCAAGGAGAGCAGTTATGACGATATGGAAATATGTACTCGCGGTCCTCGTGGCGTTGAGTGGTCGCACGGCGCACGCCCAGTCGGATATGGTCCGCCCGGAGTCCTTGCCTCAGGGCTTTGTGCTCGTGGTCAAGGACGAGACCGGCAAGGCGGATAGTTCGAATCCGATCTACCTCGCATCGAGCATCAACGGCTGGAACCCATCCGATGAAAAAATGGTTCTCTCGGGTCGATCCGACACACGCTGGCAGATTGTGCTTGATCGTAATCTCAACGGTGTCGGGATGCAGTTCAAGTTCACCCTCGGCGGATGGGACCAAGAAGAACTCGACGGCAGCGGCAACGCGATCGAGAACCGCTCGCTCCCGCTGATCGACCGATCAGCACTCGAGCCCGGAGAGTTGCCGATCATCGAGCTCTCGATTGTCCAGTTCCGTATACCCGTGTCGCTGGCCGATGAGGTCCGCCGATCGGGCAACTACCGCCATCTGGAAGTCACCGGTGATGTGCGCCGAATCGAAGTACGCGGCGGCGCGGGCGGCGCAGAGCAGATGACCCGCGATCTGCTTGTGTGGTTGCCCCCGAACTATGATGCTCCCGAAAATGCCGATCGCCATTACCCCGTGCTGTACATGTGCGACGGGCAGAACCTCTTTGAGCAGATGCCCGGCGTGCCGGGCGAGTGGCACGCCGACGAAACCGCGACCGCGTTGATCGAGGCAGGCAAGATCGAGCCACTGATAATTGTGGGGATTCCCTCCGCCGGTGCGCTGCGTGTCCGCGAGTATTTGCCGTTCGATGCCATCGAAGGCATCGACCACGACGGGGCCGCATTTGTTCAATGGGTGGTCAACGAGGTCAAACCCCGCGTAGATCGCGCATTGCGGACCAAAGCAGACGCCAAGCACACAAGCATCGGCGGGGCATCGCTCGGGGGAACGATCGCGTTGTACGCATCGACCGCCCATGCCAATGTCTTTGGGGCCGCGATTATCGAGAGCCTACCGATGCTCAACAACAACGGCGATGAGACAAGGGCCTACCTCAAAGGCATCTACCGCTGGCCCAACCGCGTGTTTATCGGGATGGGTGGGCGAGAGGTCAGCGCAGACGAAACAGACTCGGACCGCAACCGGATGTACCGCCAATGGGCCAATGAAGTCGATATGGTATTCAAGGATGCAGGGCTCGGTGAAGATCGACGCATGCTGGTGATCGAGCCCATGGCCCACCACAACGAGTTGGCATGGAGCGATCGGTTCGGGCGGGCATTAAAGTTTCTGTACCCGCTGCACGAAGATCAATAACAAACATTCCAGTTGGCGATCGAGAAAAAATGACGACACACACCACGGAGGGTGAATCATGCGGCTGACCGTCTCAATCCGGATACTCATCGGGGTGCTTGTCATTGCAGCGTCGGGGTGTGTTCTCAACCGTAATGATGGGCGTGTGGACTCGACCAAGCATTCGCTCGGGATGCAGGTCCACGGCATGTGGGTGACAAGGTGGGACTACCGCTCGCCAGAGGATGTCAAGCGGGTGGTTGCCGATGCGGCTTCAGTTGGAGTCACCGACCTTTTTTGGCAAGCCCGCGGGCAGGGCGATGCGTACTACAGAAGCAACATCGAATCATGGGGCGAGGAACTCTTCCGCGATGATCGTTCGCGGACCGATCCAGGATTTGACCCGCTCGAGCTGGCGGTGCACGAAGCCCACCGCCGAGGGGTGCGTATCCATGCGTGGTTGAACATCATGCCGATGTGGCGTGGAAAAAAGAAACCCTCCGATCCCGAGCACCTCTGGTACACCCATCCGCTCTGGCGATTGCAGGACGCCGACGGGAAGGAACAAGAACTCCACGATGGATATGTCGTGGTCAACCCCGTCTATGAAGAGGTCCATGCGTACCTCGCGGGTGTTGTTGGAGATGTTGTAAAACGGTATGACATCGATGGCATTCACCTCGATTACATCCGGTTTCTCTCGGATGAAATCGGCGACAAGAACCTCGTCCCCGGGGATGCAAAGAGCCTCTCGATGTACGCGCGCGCCACCGGGAACGCCGGCATCGCATCGCGTGTCGATCGGGAAAAATACCGGGCGTGGGTCCGCTCGCGGATCACCGATCTTGTGCGCACAATGAGGACCGCCGCCTTGCGTGAAGATCCGGGTTTGTTGTACACCGCAGCCGTCTGGAGGCGTCCGGATATCGCCAAGAACCGGTACATGCAAGACGCGGCATTGTGGGCGAACTCGGGGGCGGTCGATCTGGTGATGCCGATGATTTATTCTGATGATGATCTCCGGTACCGAGATGATCTCAAATCGTGGTTCGCCGCCGTCGATGACCGCAAGGTGGTGCCCGGGATCGGTGCCTACAAGCACGACAGCGCGGGGCAAACGATCAACCAGGTAGCGCTCGGCGACCCACGGCGGTACGCACTCTTTGCGTACTCGACCTTCTTTGACAGCGTCAACCCCGATCAGGATCAATCCCCCAAAGCCACGCAGCAACGAGCACTGAGGCGTGAAACCCTTGAGCGTTTTGTCGCTGCATCTCGCCCATGAACACGCTCGGGATTGATATCGGAGGATCGTCGGTCAAGGGCGCGATCAAAGCTCGCGCCGATTGGAGAACAGCGCAGAGCGAGACCTACTCGGACCCGACGCAATCGGATCTGGTCGCAGCGGTGCGTTCGGTGATCGACCAGTTGGGTCTGTGCGAGCGTGCAGCGGTCTGTTTGCCCGGGAAACAGGCGGACGATGGGAACTGCATCGAGTACTCAAAGAACCTGCCCACGCTCAACGGATGGGCATTCAATGAGTTGTTTGTTGCGTGCGGATTGGGGAAGACAACGCGGGTGTATTCTGATGCGGTCGCAGCGGGTGTGGATTTCGTGCGCACCAATCAGTTGGTCCAACGAACAGCCTGCATCTCGATGGGAACCGGGGTGGGGCTTGGGGTCCTTGAGGATGGAGAACCGACTCCGCTCAAACCGTGCGGTGCGGCGCACCTCGGGATGATTGATGTCGGCGCTGGAATGACGCTGGAATCGGTTGTCGGGGTCCCGGCGCTGCGAGCGAGGTTCGGTGATTCCATTCGCGATGGGATCGTGGCGACGGATTTGGATGACCCTCTGATTCAAGCGGTTGTGCGCATGATCGGGGTTGTCCGCGAGGTCTATGAACCTAGGGGTGTGGTGCTGATGGGGGGAATCGGGATCACCCTCGCGCCGCACAAAGAGATGATCGAGCGGCTCGTTGACAAGGATTTGGGGATGGTTGCGGATTGGTCGCTTGGGTTCGGATCGTCGATGTTCCATGCCGCGATGGGAGCCGCGAGGCTTGCTCACGATGACTGAGACCTCGGCGAACCGATCATGCAGATAAGCATCGAGATCCCAACGCCTACGGTGAGTTTCCAAGTGAAATGGTACTCCGCATACTGCGTTATTGGTGATTCGGGGTTCCCGCCGGAGAGCATATTGAGTACGATGGGCTGGGAGAAAAGCATCCAGAGGAATCCTGCACCAAGAGCCATGATCACGGTGATTGAACTCCCGCGTTTGGTGAACAAGGCGGTAAAGAACACACCAACGAGCCCGGCGTAGGCGAAGGCCATGGTGCCGAGGGCGAAGTTGATGAGTGTATCGCCGTTGGATTTGTTCCAGTAGATGCACCCAACCGCACACGCCGCGAGTGCAATGCCGGAGACAACAACCGCGGTGCGTCCGATGGTGACATAGTGCTTGTCGGGTTTGTCTGGGCGAATGGGTTTGTAGAGGTCATCGACGAACGCTGCGCCCATTGCGTTGATGGCGCTGTTCATGCTCGATAATCCAGCAGCAAAGAGCCCGGCCATCATCAACCCGCGGACACCGGGCGGGACTTGGGTCATGATGTAATCGAGAAAGACCTTGACATCATCGCCCGCACGAATGGCTTGGGTACCGGTAAGTTCCGGGCGTTTGTAGACGATCCAGAGCCCGAGCCCAACGATCAGGAACAGCGCAGCGGTGGGGACGCCGAGGAGGATGCCCGCGATGACCGAGCGTGCGCCGTGCTTGGCGGATTTGCAGGTGAGCATGCGTTGGGCGAGGTCCTGATCGGTGCCATAGGAACCGATCCCGAGGAGCGTAAACCCGATGATGCACGCTGGAAGGGTGAATGGGCGGGTGAGATCGAATGATGGGTCGATGACGGTGAGCTTTGATGCGCCGGCTTCGCCCCCAGTTCGGAGGGCCTCGATAATCACGGGCAATGGGGCGGTGAATGAAGCCGCGATGAGGACGATCGCAGTGATGGCGGCACCTACAAGAATGAGGTACTGGATGACATCAGACCAGATGACCGACGAGATCCCGCCGGCGAGTGTGTAGAGGGTGCCAACGATCGCCAACGCACCGATGGTGAGCATGAGGTTCTGTGGCTCGAGTCCGTGATCGAGCCCAAAGATGAGTACGGACGCGGGCATCGCGCCGACATAGACGCGGGCGCCCGAAGCGAGCACCCGCCCGGCGAGGAAAGTAATCGAGGCGGCCTTGCGAGCGCGCGCATCGAATCGGCGTTCGAGCAGGTCATAGATGGAGGCGGAGTTGGCTTTATAGAAGACAGGGATGAAAAAGAAGGCGATGAGCAAGGCCGCCAAGATCATCCCGATATTGGTGGCGAGGTAGGTGAGGTCGCCACCAAAGGCTTGCTGCGGGGCACCGATAAAAGTGACGGCCGACAGCGAGGTCGCGACAATGGAGATGGCGACCGCCCAGATCGGCATGTGCCGCCCGCCGAGGAAATAGCTGGTGGTGTCGGTATGCTTTCGGCGTGAAAAGAGGATGCCCGTCACAAGAAGAATCGCAAAGTACACTGCGAGGACAACCCAATCCGCACCCGCGAAAGTGCCCGAGCCAGATTGGAGTGGGGAAGGTAGGATACCGGGATATCGGCGGTTTGGAGCCCGCGCGGACAGTGACCCATTGGGAGCCCATTCGTGGGCGGCAGAGGATGATTTGAGGGGGAGCAGGGTCTAGACTCGTTGACCGTTGGAGAGATGGCTGAGCGGTTGAAGGCGCACGATTGGAATTCGTGTGGGGGAGCAATCCCCTCGGGGGTTCGAATCCCCCTCTCTCCGTCTTTTGAAAGAAATACAGGTCGGATGTCCATTTGATGTGGGCATACC
>JAESUL010000332.1 GCA_016763115.1 Phycisphaerales bacterium
CCACCTATACCTACCTCCTCAACGGGCATACAAGCAGCGAAAACTGGACCGCCATCGCCAATCCGGGCGAACGCATCCGCCTGCGAATCATCAACTCGGCCACCATGACTTACTTCGATTTCCGCATCCCCGGGCTTCCCATGACCGTCGTTGCCGTCGATGGACAGAATATCAAACCCGTCGAAACCGACGAAATCCGTGTCGCCGTCGCCGAGACTTATGATGTCATCGTCACCCTCCCCGATGACCGCGCCTACACCATGTTCGCCGAAACAATGGACCGCAGCGGCTTCACCAGCGCAACCATCGCACCGAGCGAGGGCATGCAGGCCCAACTCCCCGAGCGACGCATGCGTGCCATGCGCACCATGGCCGATGTCGGCATGGCAGGAATGGGCAAAAAAACAGACAAGACGGGTTCTCAGGACAAACCAATGCCGGGCATGAATATGAAATCCGACACAAAATCCAAGCCCATGGAAAATATGAAAAGCATGAAAAACATGCCCCTGCCCACCGAAAATCTCCCCGAATCCATCATGCACTCCCCAGACAAGCACGGCGTGGGCACCTCCATGGTCGCCATGATGCCCCGAAGACGCTACAACGAACCCGGGCTCGGGCTCGGCAACGACGGACGCCGCGTGCTGACCTATGGCGATCTGCGATGCCTCGAAACCCCGCCAGATCGACATCCCCCCACACGCGAGATCAACCTCCACCTCACCGGAAACATGGAACGATACATCTGGGGCTTTGATGGGCTCAAATACTCAGAGGCGGAGCCCATCCGATTCGTCTACGGCGAACGGCTCCGCATGAATATGATCAACGACACCATGATGGACCACCCCATCCACCTCCACGGTATGTGGATGGACCTCTACGCCGGTGGCAACAACGACGACAATCCACGCAAACACACTGTGAGCATCAAACCCGGCGAACTCCTCACCGTAGACATCTCCGTTGATGCACCCGGGCGATGGGCCTTCCATTGCCATCTTCTCTACCACATGGACATGGGCATGTTCCGCACCGTCGCTGTCGTCAAATCGCTCGACGAGGAGATCTTCTCATGAACAATCAACTTCTCATATACCCCGCCCTGGTTGGCACAATGTTCTCCATCTCCCCGATCGCCAACGCCCAGCACCAAGACGAGCCCCACGCCGAGCAAGCTGCCGAGCAAGCTGCCGAGCAAACTCATGAAGTGCAGGATTCGCCTTACGAGGACCCGCCGCTCATTGAGGGGACAACCATCGACGATGCGCTCAGAGCTGCTGCTGCTGCACCTCCCGAGTCTTGGCCTGAACCGATCCACGATAACCCGACCCTCTCCTTCACCCTCATCGAACAACTCGAGTTCCGAGCCTCCGATGACCAACCAGACCAAGTCGCATGGGATGCCCAAGGCTGGATCGGCAACGACGATCAGAAGTTCTGGTGGAAGACCGAAGGAGCCGCCGCACCCGATGGCCCAAACGACGGCGAACTCGAGTTCCAAGCCCTCTACGCCAAACCCATCTCCCCCTTCTGGTTCCTCCAAGCCGGGCTCCGCTACGAAAACACCTGGGGCCCGGGCGATTCAAAGGACCGAACCTCACTGGTCCTCGGGCTCCAAGGGCTCGCCCCCTACAAGTTCGAGCTCGAACCCGTCCTCTTCCTCACCGAGGACGGAGACCTGCTCGGCCGGCTCACCGCCTCCTACGACATCTACATCACCCAAAGGCTCGCCCTTCAACCCCGCACCGAACTCAATATCTCTGCCACCGATGTCGCCGACTGGGGGCTTGGCTCAGGATTCAATGATCTGAGCCTCGAATTCCGCCTCCGCTACGAGATCCGCCGAGAGTTCGCCCCCTATGTCGGGCTCAGCTACCTCACCCTCCTGGGTGAAACCGCCAACATCGCCGAGCAAGCCGGTTCAAGCACCGACGACCTCCAATTTGTCTTTGGCATCCGCCTGGCGTTCTGACTCAGAACCTGTCCCCCGGGTTCCCAACACTCAAACCCACACAACTCCGCCCAGCAGGGCGGTCCTTTTCGCTAACCATCCCCCCCCTCTCCGTGCCCACCATCTCGACCGAGAGCTTTGCAATCATCAGCATTCGCTGTAGGTCTTGGATAGGCCCGGTTTACGGAAACTGATTTGGTCCTCAAAATCCGTCCCAACTCCAAACAAAAACCGCCGCACTTTCGTGCAGCGGCTTAAAGCCCCGCAGCCCTCAAATGGGACAAAGGAACGCCGCTGCCCTAGCTGCCCTAACATAGGGAGTGGTACAGAATATGGGAGCAGGTCACAGGCCACATGGCCGCTGACATATCTCTATCCGCCACCTACTCCAGAGTCCTTTCTCCGGTTTTTTACAATGATCCCAATACCGCTTCGCGTTGTAAGCCCTATTTACTGCATTTGATTCGATATCTACAAATTTAGGAAAAGAACTCCATCCGTTTCCGGTACACTGAGAACTCATCTTGGAACGGGTCTCGGCACAAACTCGTGGTCATGTGCGGACGATCCGATGCGCAGGAGTTGTTGTAGCATGCTATGCAGATATCTTTCCATCATCTTTCTTTGTTCTCTAGTTCTGACAAGTGCTCAAGCCCTCGCCGATGAGTTCACCTTCCAAGGCGAGCTTCAGTTCCAAAGCCAGGTCGTCAATGATGTCTGCGACTTCCAGTTCCGTCTCTACGACTCGGTCACCGCTGGCAATCAGATCGGTGTGCAGGTCGACATCCTCAACATCACCGTCACCGACGGGCGTTTCGCGGTTGACATCGACTTTGGTGCCGGTGTATTCAATGGTGCCGATCGTTGGATCGAGATTGATGTGTTGAGTGTGTCGGCAGGAGGACCATTTACTACATTGGTACCTCGGCAGAAAGTACAGGCCGCACCGGTTGCTCACTTTGCACTCAATGGAAATCCTGGTCCCGAGGGGCCACAAGGCCCGCAGGGATTGCAGGGTGTTGTTGGGAATACTGGGCCGCAGGGGGCGCAGGGTGCTGCTGGGAATACTGGGCCGCAGGGGGCGCAGGGTCCTTCCGGTACTGATGGCAGTGATGCACTCTGGCAAATCTCCGGCTCAACCATGTTCTACAGCGACGGCCCTACCTTTGTCGGTCGCCAGACTGCCATCACCAATTTTGAATTTTTCGGTGTCAATGCC
>JAESUL010000031.1 GCA_016763115.1 Phycisphaerales bacterium
ATTGAAGAACACCAGATCCAAGCGACCCGTTTCATCCACCAGCACCGCTTGGAACCGCGACTTACGCCCAAACCCAGCGACCTTCGTCGCGCTGATCTCCCCGATCGCCGACCCGATCACCCCGACCTCAAGATCCGCAAGCCCCGATTGCGCCCGAATCCACTCATGCCGGTGCGGCAGGTGGGTCAGCAACCGCCCCACATTGACCACGCCGAGTTGCTCGAGCTTGATCGCATGGTCCTCGCGTACACCACCAATCGCACGGATCGGCGTCGTCAGCGAAATGGAATCGCTCGTTGCATCCATTATGTATCTTCATTCATCATTTATCTGTTTCCGGGCAACCCCAGCGGGTTGTTGTGGCTTGGGCCTTGGTCAGATTTCGTCATCCCCCCATCCTGATTCGCCGGATCGATCTCGCGGAGGTAGCTCCATGTGTACAGCCCCGTGTCGTGCCCATCAGAAAACAGAACCTTGATCGCGTAGTTGCCCACCGACTCCGCCCCCGTCGCGGCGATCGTGCTCGATGATCCCATGCCATCGGGCAGGATCGTCAGCGGGTTTGTGTTCATCTCCTTGCGGAGTTCACGCATCTCGGCGCTGGGCGACATCTTTCGCAGATAAGCGATCGGGAAGACCGATCGGGTGCCGTCCGCCCAATCAATGGTCAGCGATTCGTCCTTTTTCAGATCGATATTGGTCGGGGTGTTCGACTGCTCTGCCATGGATACAGTGTAGCTCATCGCCCGCACGAGGTTCACCATGCCAACGACGCCCAATCCAATTGACGCTCCAAGCGATGCCCCAATCGATGAACTGATTTCCGCGATTGACACGCACGCAACGCCCGCCTGCGTCGGCATCGACCCCGTCTTTGCCAAGATGCCCAGAGCCCTCCAATCCCTCGATGAACTCGACGCGATCGAGCAACTCTCTACCGCCATCATCGACGCATGCAAGGGCAGCGTCGGCGTGGTCAAACCCCAAAGCGCATGCTTCGAGCGCTACGGCTCATCCGGGTACGCGATCCTCGAACGCACCATCATCCGTGCCCGCGATGCGGGGTTGGTGGTGATTCTCGATGCCAAGCGGGGTGATATCGGGTCGAGCGCACAGCACTACGCCAAGGGGGCCGCCGATATGGGAGCCCACTTCATCACCGTCTCGCCCTATATGGGCCCGTCAACGATTGAGCCGTTCCTTGATGCGGGTCTCGGGGTGTTCGCCCTTGTGCGCACAAGCAATGCGGACTCAGACCAACTTCAATCCATCCAAACAACCGACGGCACAATCGTCGCCCAGCGCGTCGCAACCATGATCTCCGAGATGGGTAATGCGTGCATGGGTAAATCGGGCATCAGCGCACTGGGCGCGGTGGTGGGGGCTACGAAATCCGCCCAAGACGGCAAAGCCCTCCGCAAACTCATGCCCAATCAGATGCTCCTCGTCCCCGGCGTCGGCGCCCAAGGCGGCACCGTCAACGATATCCGCTCGCTTGTACACGCAAGGGCAACCACCACCGGGCAACTCGGCGTGATCGTTAACGCCTCGCGCTCGATCAACTACCCGCCCGCCCAACCGGGCCAACCTTGGCAAGACGCGATCCGCGCCGCCGCCAAAGCTTTCGCCGATGAACTCGGTGTATTGTGCGCATGAAAAAGAGGCCGCAGGTGGTTGAGTACGCTGGCGACCTCTCTCTTATTCCCGTTGCGATCCGAGCAGAATCTCAAAAACGAAGTCGTGGGTCAAAGCACAGACAACGGGGATTTTTAAGTTTTTATCGACGCCTCCGTGATGCAACAAGCCCGCCGAGCCCGAGCAACGCGATGCTCGCAGGTGATGGCGTGACCAAGATCCCGTCGCCTTGGGCACTCAGATTCTCGATAACGGCCGCATCAGAGAACCACTCAGGCATCTGGACGAGGAAACTGATCGCACCGATGTAGGTACCATCGGGAGTCTCGAATGAATCGAGATTGGTGGTGCCCTCAAAGATCCCGTTGCCGGCATCGTTGTACTGGGCAAAGGTGATCTCGCCGTCAAAGAACCCGAATCCGAACCGCAGATCCCAGGTGCCATTGAACGAACCCGACAACACATCGCCGTCGTTGTCACGGATGACAATCCGCCCGTTGGTGCCGTCAGCCGTCGTCGCGGTGATGTTCCCGATGTCCATCTGGAAGAGGACATCGGTGATGCTTTGTACGCCGATGAACCCGGACTCAAAGCTCGCGGTTTGGAACCCCGGTGCAGAGTAATCAGTGATATCGCCTCCCGTAGGCAGGGCACCTTGTGAGAGGGCACTAAAAACCAGCCCGTTGTAGTTTGCATTCAGATCGGTAAACCCGAAGGTCGAGACCAGATCCGCATGGGCAGCCAAACCAATCGTGGCAGCCGATGCGATGGCCAGTGCGTGTGTTGTGCGCATTATTTCATCTCCTCATGAGCACTGCGGCACCAAGAAACCCACTGGTGCCGCCGAATCCGAGATCACAAAGACCCCGTTGTACTCAAGAAGTACACCATCACAGCCAAAATGCCACCGATCTCAGATATTTTCGGACCAACACAAAGAAAAAAGCACCCGTCGGGTGCTCGTATTCAGACATCGTGTTCCAGAACCGCTGTTCCAACGCTCACATTGGTTTGGAATCAATCGTCAGGTCGTAGATATGCAGGAGCTTGTTCTTATCGAACACCATCTCCTGTCGGCTCAGCCCCACAATGTCGTACATCGGGGTGAGTTCGATCGCGTCCACCGGGCACGCCTCTTCGCACATGCCACAGAAAATACACCGCAACTCGTCAATCTCGAATTTTTTGGGGTACTTCTCGCGGTCGTCCCAAGGCGATTCGTCGGCGACAATATGGATGCAGTTGGCCGGGCAGATCGTCGGGCACATCATGCACGCGACGCACTTGACGCGACCCTCGGCGTCACGGTTGAGCCGGTGCACGCCTCGGAAGTTGCTCGGCTCTATCCCGCCCTCTTCGGGGGCATAATGCTCGCGGCGTTGCTCTGGATACTGCATCGTCAGGCTCGTTCGAC